>JABRWB010000011.1 GCA_039961635.1 bacterium | reverse complement strand
CGTCAAAGGAAGTGGGCGGCGCGGGGTACTCGCGGGACTACCCGAAGGGGACGCTGCCCAAAGGCTCGCAGATGAGCATCCTGGCGATGAAGATGGACGCGGACGACGACGGGGTGATGGACTGGTTCTCGCCGGACAGGAGCGGCCAGCCCGTCCCCGTCCCCTCGTTCCTCGACCCCGACGGCGACGGAATCGTGACGGAAAAGGACGCGGCGTATCTGGGATATTATTGGGGAGAGACTACTTTTGAAGAGCTTTGGATACCTTTACCTGCTCCCGACTGGGATTGAATGCCGCGGCGTGAACGCCGCGCTTCCCGGATCGCGATTGGGATTGAAGGCGCGAAGCACCGGGGGGTACGGATCAATGGCGGTTTGAAACAGGAAATCGGGCGCCGGCAAGCCGGCGCACTCCCGAAGCCGCGGCCCGAACGCCGCGCCATTTAAGAAATGCCATGTTTAGACGCCGTAAGGTATCATTTGTGGTCGGCACTTCCGGTTAAAGGAGAAATCATGATTGCGAAATTCTTGATCAAGCTTAGGCCGCTGGCGCCCGTCGTGTTGCGCATCGCCGTCGGGATCGGCTTCATTTACCATGGCGGGCAGAAGTTGTTCGGCCTTTGGGACGGCCCGGGTATCCAGGGCGTCATGGAAATGACCGAGAAGATGGGCTTTTACCCGCCCAACGTGTGGGCGTACCTGCTTGCGGTAACCGAGTTCTTCGGCGGGGTCGCGCTGATATTCGGCGCGCTCACCGCGTACGCCGCGTTCGGCCTCGCGATCGCGATGGCGGTCGCGTTTTTCGTCGCGCATGACGGGATGATCGGCCGTTCGCTTGACGGCCGCGGCGGTGGCGAGCTTGCGTTCGTGTACCTGCTCGCGTGCATCTCGCTGATATTCAGCGGGCCGGGAGTGCTGGCGCTGGACAATTTCCTAAAAGCGCCGGAAAAAAAGACGGGCAAAGAAAGCGGCGAGGCGAAATAGCCGCGGCCCGTCATTTTCCGACGACAGCCACCGCGATTTTTCTTCCGCGGCGCGGGCCGTCGAATTCGAGAAAGAAAATGCCCTGCCAGGTTCCGAGCAGCGGCCGGCCGCCCTCGACAATCACGGTCAGGGACGCGCCGGCGAGAGTCGTCTGGACGTGCGCCGGGCTGTTTCCCTCGGCGTGGCGGAAATGAATCCCCGCGGGAATCATTTTGTCCATCGCGGAGAGCAGGTCGCGGGCGACGTCGGGATCGGCATGCTCGTTTATCGTCAGCGCGCCGGTCGTGTGCATGGACTGCAATATCGCCGCGCCGCTTTGCACGCCGCTTTTTTCGACGATGCGCCGCACTTCGGCGGTGACGTCCACCGCGTCGTACTTCGATTTCGTGTCGAGCGTGATGTAATCCACGGCCGTGATTATAACCGCGGCGTATAATCGGCCGCGCCGGAAATTTCCGGGCGGAGATACGGAATGAAACTTTTCGCGTTTCTGTTGGCGCTTGCTCTTTTGACGGCGTCCACCTGCGCGCCGAAAACGAACGGAGGCGCGGGCGGGGAGCCGCCGGACTTGCCGGGCGGTTCGAGCGCGCCGGACATCGGCTCGCCGGATAAACCTCCTCAATCGGAAGGCGGCGCCGCGCCGGTCGAAGCCTCGCCGGACATCCCCGCGACAGCGGAGGAAATCGCGGCGCGCTGGCCCGCGGAGCTGCCCGCATTGGAAAAAAATCCGAAATGGACGCTTGTCGAGACGCGGCGCACCGCGGATTTTCTGCATTTGAGCAAGAAATATTTGACCGACGCGAGCGCGCACGAGGCGCTGCGCGTTTTCGAGCTGCCGCTGTCCGCCAAAGGATTCGAGGGCAGGCAGGTTGACGACCCGGAGAATTTCGCGCGCCAGGAGTTTTCAAACGGCAAGGTGCTGGTCGTCATCACCGTGAATCACGATAAGGAATCGGGAAAAAACGAGGTCTTGGTCACCGCGCATTTCGGCGCGGCCGGTTAGCCGCCGTCCAGCACCCTTATTCTTTGTTTCAGCATTTTGGCGGGCGCAATTTTGTGGGACAGCTCCTCGATTACGACGCGTCCGAGAACTTCGTTCGCGGTTTTGATCAATTTCTCCCGGTCGCGGCTTAGCACGCTCCAAGTGAGCTTGTCGTCCACCCAAATCTCGCATACGGAGCGGGCGACGCCTTTTGAATCCTTCACGTAGTGGATCGCCGCGGGAGCCGCGCGGCCGCGCAAATCCTCTGGAAAGCTTTCCCACAAAACCTGCATCGCCTCGCATTCGACGATTTTGCGCGCTCCCGAATGCGGCAGTCCCGCAAGCAGGCTTTTGAAAACGCTTCCCGCATCGGTTGTTTCGTTTTTCCTGGGCATGGCCTGTCGCTGCGATTCCCGGTTGCAGTAAAGAAAAAACCAGTTTAACATGACAAGCTCCCGCCCCGCGCGGGGTATCAACTACGGAGGTTGACACATGACGATTAAAATCGCAGTACTTGTGGTTCTTGCATTCGCAATCCTATTCCCACCGGGCGGGGCGGCGTCCGCCGCCGAGGTGGTTCCATTCGTTTACGTACCCAGCGGCACGGAAATATCCGGCTCGCAAACGGTCAGCTTTCAGCCTTACGCGCGGTTTAACGAGGATTACAGGCTGTGGGGGGCCAATCTTGTGTTTTCGCCCGCGGGGTATGGATTCTACTTCCCGGTCGCGCTCGTGGATTTCGACGGCGGAGACGAGGGCGTCCTTCTCGGAGCGGGATACAACCAGTTCTTCGACAGCCAATCGCCGAACGGACGCTGGCTGGGCGATATCAGGTACACCCACGTCACCGAAGCCGACACCGATTCGATAACCGGCACCGCCACCCACGTCTGGTACACAGGCAACGCGATTACTTACGCGGGCGGGCATTTGTCCGGCGTATTCGGCGATTCTGACGGCCTCGGATGGGGCGGGCATATCGGGGTCAAATTCGGCCTTTCCGAAAACGCGGTGCTCGAACTCCAGGGGGGATACGACGAGTTCGACGACAACGGCGCATTGAGCGCGGGATTCAGCCTGGGATTCGGCGTCTAGCCGGGGCCCTGCGCCTCGCTGGCCTTGGGGAAGAAATCCTCGTTCGAATAGGCAAGCGGCTTCTCGAAGGTGTTGCGGTCCGCCGCGACCACCTTGCCGACGAAGCACGTGTGGTCGCCCGCCGGAAACTCGGCCGCAAGCTCGCAATCTATGTACGCGCACGCTTCCTTGATCAGAGGAGCGCCCGTCTTGGCCTTGTCCACAATCACGCCGGCGAATTTGTCCACTTCCGCGGACGATTTGAATCCGAACGTGCGGGCAAGCTCTTTGTGGTGTTCTCCGATAATGTTCAGACAGAAATGGCCCGCGCGCTTGATCACGTCGTGCGTATAGCGCTTGGGAGCGATGAAGACCGCGATCATCGCCGGCTCGAAACTGGCGCGGGTCACCCATACCGCGGTGCATCCGCCGCGCTTTTCTCCGTCGTCGGCCGTCACCACATACACGCCCGACTGCATAAGCTCGAATATCGAATCGAAAGGCGAAGTCTCAACCATGGCAACCGCGCCGGAGTATAAGCCGAACCGGCGGCGGATTCAAGCGCAGCCCGTTATTCCGTAATGAACTGGCGGAATTCCGACGGATTGCTGCAAAGCGAAAGAGCCTCTTCCTTGCTGATAATGTTCTTTTTGTAGAGATCCTTCAGGCTTTGGTCCATCGTGATCATTCCCTGCTTCCCGCTCATCTGGATCGTGGTGTGAATCTGGTGCGTCTTTCCTTCGCGGATGAGCGCGCGGATCGCGTTCGTGCCTATCATAAGTTCGACGGCGGGGACGCGTCCGCCCGTGACTTTCTTCGCCAGAGTTTGGCACAGCACTCCCTGGATCGCGTTCGACAGCTGCAGCCTGATCTGTTCCTGCTGTACCGGCGGGAAAACGTCGATGATACGGTCGATCGTTTGCGCGGCGTCGATAGTGTGCAAGGTGGCGAAGACCATGTGGCCCGTTTCGGCGGCGGTGATCGCGGTGGATATGGTTTCGAGGTCGCGCATTTCGCCCAGGAGTATCACGTCCGGATCCTGGCGGAGGACGCGCTTGAGCGCTTCCAGGAATCCGAAGGTGTCGCTTCCCACTTCGCGCTGGTTCACCACGCAGCCCTTGTGCTTGTGCAGGTACTCGATCGGGTCTTCGATCGTGATGATGTGGCACTTGCGGTTCTGGTTGATGTAGTCGATGAGCGCCGCAAGCGTGGTTGACTTGCCGCTTCCGGTCGGACCGGTGACCAGAAAGAGGCCGCGAGGCAGAAGCGCAAGCTCTTTCGTGATCGATGGAATGCCCAACTGCTCGACGGTCTTTATTTCGCTGGCTATCGCGCGCAAAACGGCGGCATGGCTGTCCCGCTGATAGAAAACGTTCACGCGGAAACGGCCAAGCCCGGAAACGCTGTACGCGAAATCCAGCTCCTTTTCGTTTTCGAAGCGCCGGATCTGCTGCTCGTCCATGATGCTGTAGATGAGCGTCTTTAACTCTTTCGGTCCGAAGTTGCGCTCGCCCTGCCGGACGAGATCGCCCGATATGCGGAACACCGGCGGCACGCCCACCGTAAGGTGGAGGTCGCTCGCACCTTTTTGGATCATCGCATGAAGCAAATCGTCTATGTAAATTTCTTCCGGCACAGCCTGCTCCTGAAAATACTATCCATTCCGGTTTATGTTATTCGGTGTGCGTCACGCGCAAGACTTCTTCCACCGTCGTGATTCCGTCCAGTACTTTCAAAATGCCGCTGTCGAACAGCGTTTTCATGCCTTGCTCGATCGCCACTTTGCGGACTTGGTCGGTGTTGGCGCGTTCGATGATGAGTTCGCGCAGCTCGGGTGTAACCATCATGATTTCGTAAATTCCCATCCGGCCTTTGTAACCCGTATCGTGGCAGACCTTGCATCCCTTTCCCTTGAAAATCTGGACGGACTGGTCTTTGATGTACGGGGCGATGAGCTTCTTGTGCTCGGGGGTGGGGTCGACGGCTACCTTGCATTCCTCGCAGATTCTGCGCAGCAGGCGCTGTGCGACGACGCCGACCAGCGCTGCGCTGACAAGGAACGGCTCGATGCCCATGTGGAACAGGCGCGAAATAGTGCTGGGCGCGTCGTTGGTGTGAATAGTCGAAATGACAAGGTGGCCGGTGAGGGATGCTTGCACGGCGATTTCCGCCGTTTCCTTGTCGCGGATTTCGCCGACCATTATCACGTCCGGGTCTTGGCGCAGCAGGCTTCGCAGAACGCTTGCGAACGTCATTCCGGCCTTCGGATTCGTGTTGACCTGGTTGATGCCGTCCATCTGGTATTCGACCGGGTCTTCCACCGTTGTGACGTTTATTTCGGGTGAAGCGATTTTGGACAGAACGGAATAGAGCGTGGTGGATTTTCCGCTTCCTGTCGGCCCTGTGACGAGGATGATTCCGTTTGGCCGCTCGATCAGCGTCATTATTTTTGTGCGCTCGTCCTCGCGCAGGCCGAGCTGCTCCAGCGGCACGAGAGCGCGCGACTTGTCGAGGATACGCATGACCAGCTTTTCGCCCCAGACGGTGGGCAGCGTGTTCACGCGGATGTCTATCGGGCGGTTGTCCATCTTGGTCTTGATCTTGCCGTCTTGGGGTATGCGCTTCTCCGCGATGTCCATCCTTCCCATAATCTTCAGGCGGCTTATCACCGCGTTCTGGATCTGTTTCGGGATGCTCATCGCCTTGTGCAGCCTGCCGTCTATGCGCAGCCGGACTACCGTGCCTTTTTCCTCCGGCTCGATGTGGATATCGGACGCTTTTTCCCGGATCGCGTTTTCGAGGATGGAGTTCACGAGCTTGACTACGGGGGCGTCGTTTACATCCGCCTCTTCCTCGTCCTTTACCTTGGTGTCGATGTCCTCCATGTCCGCGATAAGCTGCTCCGCGGTCTGCTTCGCGCCGAAGTTTTCGTAAATGACCTTTTTGATGTCTTCTTCGACGCCGATGAGCGGCTGGATGATCGCGTCGGTGGCCAGCTCCAGGCTCTGGATGACCGAATAGTCAAGCGGGTCGGCCATTATCACGTACAGCCTGTTTCCTTGGCGCATGTACGGGAGGATGTTGTGCGCGCTGATGAATTTCTGGCTGATCAGCCCGAGCTGCTCGGAGCTGAATTCCATCCCGCGCACGTCAACGAAATCCACGCCGAGCTGGATCGCGAGCGCGCGCTGGACCTGCTCCGCGCTGCAGTAGTTGAGCTCGATAAGAAGCTGGCCCAGCTTTTTCCGCTTGGTCTTTTGGAGCCGGATTGCTTCGTTGAGCTGTTCCTCGGTTATGATTCCCTGGCCGAGGAGGATTTCGCCGAAGCGATCCCGTGCCTTTTTAAGCGAACGCGTCGTTGCAAGCTGAGTGTCCTGCCCGCCGCCTTGTGTTGCAAACTGGCTCATTTCGTTCCGTTACCCCGGGTTGCTCGTTCCCCCGATAAAAAGGGATGGAGTGACAAGCCCTTTTATATTATCATACCGGCCAAAGCCGCTAGACGCTGCGCTGCCACACCCAGTCCCTGATGTCCCGTGCGGTTTTCGCGTCCTTGTTCCGCTTGGCGATTTCGCTCCAGCCCTGGTAAGTGTTTGAAATGAGCGAAGCCAAAAGGATGAACAATCCAAGCGATCCCGCGCCTTGGAGGGCGGGGCCGGGCAGCCTTAGTATCAGATCCACTCCCACGAGCAGAACGGCGGGCGATATCAAATTTGTCAGCCACCAGAAAAACCAGTAGTGCTTGCCGAGCGGCGTGAAATTGTCGCTTGCGGTATAGAAATACCATATATTCAGCAAGCCGGACATCGGAAGAACGGGAACTCTCGGCCAGTCATGTACCCTTTGGGCTTTCGCCGGAAGAAGCAGCAGGATGTGTTTGGCCGAAGCTCTGCGCGGTTTGATTGCCATCACTTCGCAGTGGTGATCCCCGAGCCAAATCGGTTTCGCCGCGTCCCATTGAATATCATAACGGAAATCCGCTTTAAGCGATCTCGAAACAGCGAGTGCGATGAAAGCGGAGATTGGCAGCGCGATCAGCCCCCACATCGCAAAGGACAAAACGAGCATGGAGTTGTCCTGGGCGTTTTCGCCCGCGAACTTGAACACCAGCCCTCGCAGGTAAAACATTACGTTCAACAAAAGCCAAAGCGCTGTTGGATAGTAAACCCATAGAACCGCCGGCCTCGCCCAATGGGGAACCGGATGCCTGTGCCCTTTGGGATCGGGGATTATCGTAATTATGCCGTCCGAAAGAGATACTCGCACGGGAAGGACAAGCTCGATCGGGAGCTTCCGCAATTCGGGGCTAAGTTCCCGCGAGCCCGAGACAACTTCCGCGAGCAACGGAAAGGCCAGCCTTTCGCCGGCCCCCGAGCTGCCAACCCAACTTCCCGCTTCAACCACGGACATTCCGCTTCCTTTGATTCAAAATTCGGACGCCTTGGCGCTTTCATCGCCTCCGTAAATGACGCGGCGCGCGCTTTGCATGCTCAATGCGCGCCGCGGTCCAGCGTTCGCATGACCGGAACTTCCCCGGCCAATTTTATGCGCTCCTTTGAAGCCGCCCTGACCTGGCGCGCGCGCTCCGCGTCCGCGATCTCTTCCGGCGTTTCGATAATCAGCTCCGGCACCGGGGACGGCTTGCCGCCCGGGCCGAGCGCGACGAAAGTGAAAAACGCCGTGCAGCAGTGATATCGCTCCGCCGACAGCGGCTCCTCGCCGTATACCTCGATCTTGATGACCATGCTCGTGTTGCCCGTAAGCACGACGCGCGCGTTGAATTCGACGATGTGCCCCGGCCTGATCGGCTCGTGAAAATCAACCGCGTCCGTGGAGGCGGTTACGCAGCTCTTGCGCGCGAACCGGAGCGCGGCGAGGCTCGCCGCCATGTCCATGTGCTTGAGCACGTCGCCCCCGTACATCGTTCCCACGATGTTCGTGGCCGCGGGCATCACCAGGTCGGCGATGGTTTCGGTGGTGGCACGCTTCCTTTGGCGTTCCGACATTGCATTTTCCTCGAATGGCGCAGGCGTTCGCGCCGCAGCATTATACCGCGGCGGCGCGAATCCCGTGATATAATTCCGCCGCCTGACGCCCCGGGGCGTTTGCGGAACAGAAAATGAAAGAAACCGAAGTCGAAATCCTCGCCGGAGAACTGGATTTCAATAAGCTGATGGCGGAAATCGCGGGCGAGCTGTCGCTTCCGCTCATCAACGCGAGCGAGGGCAAGACGACCGACCATTACATAGACACGAAATCGCGCAAGCTGCTTGCGGCAGGAGCCAGCCTGCGGCTTCGGGAAAAGCTGTATCCGGGCAAACCCAGCGAGTACCGGCTGACGGTCAAGTTTCCCGTGGAAAGTCACGAGATTCTTATGGTGCGGGACGAAGTCAGGCTCAGGATCGCGGGCGAGGACTGGCGGGGAATACTTGATTTCACCGCCGATCTTGCTCTTGCCCTCACGGGCGAGTCGGTGGTTTCCCAGTTGATTCTTGACGAATATTACCGCCAGGTGAGCATGGGAACTCCCGAAGCGCACCTGGACGTCTCTTTCGACGACGTGGCGTACGTCTGTCCCGATAACGAATCGGTCAACGCGCACGAGTACGTCCTTGAATTCGAAGACCACGGCATCGGTCCGGAAGCCGTTTTGGCCGCCTACGAATATGTTCACGGCAAATTCGGATGGTACGCCGACCGCCGCGGAAAGTACAGGCGCGGCATCGAGCTTTTGGGCATATAGGAAATCAATGCCCGCGGCGCGAACGCTGTGATATATTCAGCCGTCACAGAAGCGATGGAATCACAGGCCGTCCAGACCGAAGAACTTGCATCCGCGCCTGCGGAGACCGCAAAGCGCGTCAAAATCCTGGAAGCACGCGACGTCGTCAAGACCTACCGCGGCAGGAACGTGGTAGACCACGTGACCGTGCACGTCAAGACCGGCGAGACCGTCGGATTGCTTGGTCCGAACGGCGCGGGGAAAACCACCACTTTTTACATGACCATCGGCCTCGTCACGCCCAACGCGGGGAAGATTTTCCTCGACGGAAAGGATATTACAAAGGTTCCGATTTACAAGCGCGCGCGGATGGGCATAGGCTACCTTTCTCAGGAGTCCAGCGTTTTCAAAAAGCTGACCGTGGAGGAAAACATCCTCCTCGTCTGGGAAGCGATCGGTATGCCGCTCAAGGAGCAGAAGGCTCAACTGACGCCTCTTTTGGAAGAGTTCAACATCGAGCACATCCGCAAAAGCAAGGCGTACGTGTTGTCCGGAGGCGAGAAGCGCCGCACCGAGGTCGCCCGGGCGCTCGCCGGGAAGCCGGACTTTCTGCTGTTGGACGAGCCGTTCACGGGCATCGACCCTATCACCATCGAAAGCCTGAAGGACATCATCAGCCATTTGAAGGACAAGGGGCTGGGAGTGCTCATCACCGACCACAACGTGCGCGAGACGCTGGACATCTGCGACCGCGCGTACGTGCTGCTCGACGGCAAGGTGCTTGTCGAGGGCACTCCGGAGGAGATTTCGGCCAATCCAATGGCGCGCAAGTACTTCCTGGGCGAGCGTTTCAGCCTGGACAGGATGGACAGCGAGCGCGTCAAAAAGCTGATCGAAGAAGAGCTGGGCGGGGGATAGCGGCCGCTGCAACAGGCGCAAATCCGGGTTCTCGGAATTCGCGGGTTAAAATATATATCCGCGGGCGAATGCCCGCAATATCGTGACAGCGGGGTGCATGCTTTTAGATACGCCGTCGCGGCTTAATCGGCGTCCCGGCAGCCGCGGGTTTGCGGCCCAGACTGCATCCGGCGCTTGGATTTGAAACGCGCGGAAATGGGCAGACTAGGTTAAAAACAGACCGGGGACGGAGAAGGGCGGTTACTTCTTCCTCACCGTCTTCGCCTTCACCTCGTCCGCGATTTTTTCGGCGAGAGCGGCTTCGCTAAGCTTGCCAAGCTCGCCGTCGAAGTACCCGCGGATCGCGAGATGTAACCAGAGCTATGGCTGATGCGCCATGAAATCCAATTTCAGTTGGTTTTTGTATGGCTCAATCCGCGCGTTAGCCAGTTTGACATATTCAGGGTCGATTTCATATCCGACGTATTTTCGTCGGGACTGAATAGCTGCAATCGCAGTTGTTCCGCTCCCCATAAAAGGATCAAGCACGATATCTCCGCTGAAAGTGTAAAGCTGAATTAAGCGATAAGGAAGCTCAGTAGGGAATGGAGCGGGATGACCAATCTTCTTTGCCGATTCCGGGTTCATTGTCCAAATGGACTTAGTCCATTCAATAAATTGCTCTTTTGAGATTGTGCTTTCGCTGCCTGCAGGCTTTTTACGCGCGAAGTCGCCTTTTGAAAAGACCAAGATGTATTCGTGAACGTCTCGTAGGACCGGATTGGAGGCAGATCTAAAGCTGCCCCATGCCATTGACACGCCTGCCCCCGCGGCTTTGTTCCATATGATTTCGCCGCGCATTTTGAATCCGATATCTATCATCATTTTTGATACGTAATCGGAAAGCGGAATGTAAGGGCGCCTTCCAAGATTGGCAATATTCACGCACGCACGCCCGCCCCAGACAAGTACGCGATAGGTCTCTTTGAACACGCGCTCAAGCAAAGCAAGGTATTCGAAAAGGGACAGGTCTTCGTCATATTCCTTTGAAGCGTTGTACGGCGGCGATGTTACCATCAAGTGAAGGCAATTGTCAGGCAGGTCCGACATGTATTCTGCGGTACCTTGGATTACCGTGTTTTCATGCTCAACGGGAAAAGAATTGTCAATTGAGGGTTCTGCGTAACCATTCGAGGATTCCGCTTGCTCTTCATAAAGGCGCGAACTGTAATAGATTGAGGAGTCGTGCCCAATGCGCGACGTCGTTCCGAAACTGCTGGTTTTCGATCCTTTAGCCATTAGTCAGCCCTCCACAGCTCAAGCCATCTTGTGTAGGGATTATATGAAACAGCTTCCTTTTCCCACTTTATTTCAAGTTTTTTGGAAAGCGGATGCGCTGCAAGATACTCAAGAGCGACTTGAGTAAGTTCTACCCCACGGGGATTTGTACCAGATTTGGGCAACTTAATGTACTTCTCAGTACCGATAGAGTTTATTACGACAGTCTGCGCCCGCAAGGGAAAATAGTAAAGCCCCCCTTGTCCGCCCCAGTTGATTTGGACAAGCAGAATGTTGCATTTAGGCTTGTATCCACGGAGAAACTCAAGGGCCTTGGTTGCATCGACGGTCCAGACGAGTTTGACGCCTGATAGTTTCTTTCCTGTTATGGTTTTAATGGAAAGAGGTATGTCATTTACAAGGACATCTAATTCCGGTTCAGTTATGGGCAAATCAGCGACAACATTTGTCTCGCCAAATACGAACATAAGCAGGGCGATTATGATCTTCTCGCGAACCGAGCCAACCTCCATCCCTACCTTGCCTGCACGGGAGCTTTCAAGCTCGGCAAGCTGAAACAGCTCAGGAAGGCGTTGTTGAATTCGTTTGGCTACCGCTATATCCGTGAAAAGTTTGTCCATTTAACTTTGCGCCTACTTCTTCCTCACCGTCTTCGCCTTCACCTCGTCCGCGATTTTTTCGGCGAGAGCGGCTTCGCTAAGCTTGCCAAGCTCGCCGTCGAAGTAGCCGCGGATCGCAAGCTCGCCCGACTCCATTTCCTTGTCGCCGATTACCGCCAGGTAAGGCACCTTCTGCATCGTGTGCAGCCGGATTTTCTTGCCCAGTTTTTCGTCGGTTTCGTCAAGCACCGCGCGCACGCCGCGCGCGATCATCCGCTCGAACACGCCGCGCGCGTACTCGCGGTGGCTTTCGCCGATGGGCAGTATCGCGAGCTGCACCGGCGCTATCCACAGCGGGAACGCGCCGCCGAATTCCTCGATTAATAACCCGAAAAACCGCTCGAAGCTGCCTAGTATCGCCCTGTGCACCATAACCGGCCGCCGCTTTTGGCCGTCTTCGCCCACGTAAGTCAGGTCGAAGCGCTCCGGAAGGTTGAAGTCAACCTGCACTGTCGAGCCCTGCCACTCGCGGCCTAGCGAATCGCGCACTTCCATATCCACCTTCGGGCCGTAAAACGCGCCGTCCTTTTCCTTGATTGTGAACGGGATGGCCATATCTTTCAAAACGTCGTGCAGGCCTTCGGTGGCCTTGTCCCAGTTCTCGATCGCGCCGACGGCCTTGTCGGGACGGGTCTTGAGCATCACGACGTAATTGAATCCGAACAGGTCGTACACGTCGAAGCAGAATTCCAGAACCTTCCGCGATTCCGCGCGGAACTGCTCCTCGGTGCAGAAGATATGCGCGTCGTCCTGTGTGAATCCGCGCACGCGCAAGAGTCCGTGCAGCACGCCCGCGCGCTCGTAGCGGTACACGGTGCCGAATTCGAACATCCGTATCGGCAGCTCGCGGTAGCTGCGGATCTTGTCCTTGTAAACAAGCAAATGCATCGGGCAGTTCATCGGCTTTAAGCCGTAGCTGCCGAAGTCGCGCGATTCCTGCTTGCCCGCGGCCTTCGCCTTTTCGATGCGCTCGGTCTCGTCCAGCGAGCTGACCATGAACATGTTCTCGCGGTAGTTCGACATGTGCCCGCTTGTCTCCCACGCCTCGGTGCGCATTATGTGAGGGGTCTGCAGCGGCACGTAGCCGCGGCGCTCGTGCTCGTCCCACATGTAATCGCGCAGAATCTTCAGCATCGTCGCGCCCTTGGGGTGGTAGATCGGCAGGCCGGGGCCGAGATCCGGCTCGACGGTGTACAAATCCAGCTCGCGGCCGAGCTTCCTGTGGTCGCGGCGCTGCGCTTCTTCCATGTTCTTGAGGTGCTGCGCAAGCTCCTCCTTCGAGTCGAAGCAGGTGCCGTAGATGCGGGTCAGCATCTTGTTTTTCTCGTCGCCGCGCCAGTACGCGCCCGACACCGCGGTCAGCTTGAAATGCTTGAGTTCGCCGGATTTTTCGATGTGCGGCCCGGCGCATAGGTCTATAAAGTCGCCGTCGCGGTAAAAGCTGATGGTCTCGCCTTCCGGGATCGCGTCCAGCAATTCAAGCTTGTATTCGCCCCATCCGTCGATCTGCTTTGCCGCGTCCTCGCGCGAAAGCTCGATTCTCTCGAAAGGTACGTTTTTCTTCGCGATCTCGCGCATCTTCTCCTCGATGCGCGGCAGGTCCTCGACCGATATCTCGCCCGCGACGTCGAAGTCGTAGTAGAAGCCTTCGTCAATCGCGGGGCCAATCGCAAGCTTTGTGCCCGGCCAAAGCGTTGTCACGGCCTCCGCCATCAGGTGTGAGCAGCTGTGGCGCAGGCGGTGAAGCCTCTCGGCCCGCTCGTCCTGCCGCGGGTCCTTCGCAATGACCGGTGACATCGGATTCTCCTAAGAACGAAATCCCCGCCGGAGCGTCCGGACTTGGGGAATGAACATTATACCCAAGTGCGAAATCGTCCATTTTTCGTGCCGTATTGCGCGTGCGCGGTCGCAAATACAGGCGCAAGCACCCGGCGCTATAATTCCCCCGTGGCGGACGACGGCAGGCCGGGCGGACGAAAGCCGGGAAGCGGCGGCCCCGGCGCGCGCAAGTTCCCCGCCCGTTCCGGCGCGCCCGGCCGAGGCGGCGCATCGAAGCCGGACGGCGGAAGCCGAAGCGCCGGCGCGGGAGGTTCAAGGCCCGCCGCACCGAGGAGATACGACAAAGACCGCAAGCCCGGCGAGAGAACTGAGAGAAAGCCGCCCGGAAGGCCGGGCGAGCGGCCGTATCCGAAGGCGCGCGCGAAACCGCCGCAGCAGCCGAAACACGGCCGGGTGCGCGTCTTCCTCGAAATCCCCGGCGTGAAGCTGCCGGAAGACGCGGCGCCGCCTGAAGAGTCGCACGCGCCCGATTCGCCCAGGCGCATCAAGCGCACGATTCCCGCGGCGCTGGACGAGGAAAAAAAGCTGCGGGCGGAGCGGCAGGCGGAGCACGCGGCGAAGCGCGACGCGGAGCGCGTTCGGATCAGGAAGGCGGGGCAGCACCAAAGAAGCGGTTCGGACGGGAGAAGCGCCCGGCAGGCTCCGGAAGGCGCGCCAGGGCGGAAGCGGCTGCCGAAATCCGAATCGCGGGATGCGGGCGAGTTCGCATCCGGGCTGATGCGCATAAACCGCGCTCTGTCGCTTGCGGGGCTGGGCAGCCGGCGGGCGGTCGAGGAGCTTATCACCGGCGGGAAAGTTGCGGTGAACGGCAAGACCGTAACCGACCTTTCGACGCAGGTTGACCCGCAGAAGGATTCGATCGCCGTGGACGGCAAGGCCGTGCGGTTCGCGCCGCTTGTTTATTACGCGTTCTACAAGCCGCGCGGCGTAGTCACGACGATGAAGGACGAGCGCGGGCGGGAGTCGGTGGCGGAGCATATAAGGAAGGCGGGGATACGCGAGCCGGTAAAGCCCGTCGGGCGGCTCGACCGCCGCAGCGAGGGGCTGCTGCTTTTGACGAACGACGGCGCGCTGGCGATGCGGCTCACGCATCCGTCCGGCGGAGTGAAAAAGACGTACCTGGCCAGCCTCGATCGCAGGTTAACCGAGGAAGACGGCAACGCGTTTTTGTCCGGCGTGGAGCTGGAAGACGGGCCGGGGAAATTCGACTCGCTCGAATTCGTGCGGGACAATCCGGACAGCGTCGTTTACCGTGTGAGCGTGCGGGAGGGGAGAAACCGGCTGGTGCGCAGGATTTTCGGCGCGAAGGGGTACGTGGTGAAACGGCTGGTGCGGACGGAGTTCGGCGGGCTGAAGGTGACGGGGCTGAAAAGCGGCGAGCTAAGAAAGCTGACCGCGGGGGAAATCGAGGCGCTGAGGAAAGCCGGGAAATAGCGGGCAACCGTCCTCCCATGGAATAAAGCGTTCTTGCGTATGTGCCATGGTTCGCTTGTGAAATTGTCTTGACACGCCCCGCCGCTCTGTTGGATAGTTAAGCGGGAGAAGCGGAAAGCAGGTTAGGAGTTCATAGTTAAGAGTTTTGAGTTCAGAGGCAGGAGTAGAACGCTCAACTCTCAACTGTAAACTGTCCAACTGTAAACTTGTTTTTCGCTGCTCACTACTCACTATTCACGGGCGCGCGCATTGCGCCCCTAAAAATCTATGTCACTAAGCCAGATTGCAAAAACGATCGCTCCCTCGCCGACGCTGCGGCTGAACGAGATGGCGGCGATAATGCGGGAAAAGGGCGACCCGGTCATCCACCTGGGCGGCGGTGAGCCCAAGTCGAAAGCGCCGCTTGACGCGCTCACGGCGGCGGCGGGGATGCTTAACTCGGGCGAGATCCGCTACACGCCGGCGGACGGCATCCCGGCGCTTAAAAAGGCCATCATCCGGTACACCGAAGAGTATTACGGTCATCTGGTTGCGCCGGAGAACGTGATCGCTTCGGGCGGCGCCAAGCAGGCGATTATGGTCTTTCTCCAGGCGATATTGAATCCGCAGGAGGAAGTGATATACCCGGCGCCTTACTGGGTCAGCTACCCGGAGATGGTGAAGCTCGTCGGAGGGATTCCCGTGCCCGTGTACCCGGAAGACGGGACGTTTCATCCGCGGCTGTCGGACATCGAAGAAAAGGTGTCCAGCTACACGCGAGCGATAATCATAAACAGCCCGAACAATCCGACGGGCGAAGTGTACAGCGAAGAATTTTTGCACGACATAGTCGAGTTCTGCGAGAAGCGGGGGATATACCTGCTGATGGACGATATCTACCACCGGCTGGTTTTCGACGGGCGAAAGCCGGTCAACTGGTGGAAATTCGTCAAAGACAAAGGCGAAAACTCGAAAATGGTCATCGTCAACGGCGTCTCGAAGCAGTATGCGATGACGGGATTCCGGATCGGCTGGGCGGTGGCGAACAGGCAGCTAATCGAGGCGATGACCAACATCCAGGCGCACCAGACAAGCGGGCCGAGCGGACTCCTGCAGCACGCGGCGGCGGCTGCGATAAACGGAATTCAATCGAGCGTGGAAAGCCTGCGCGTGACTTTGGAAAACAACCGCAACGTGATGGTGCAGGAGCTTCGGGCGTTCGACGGGGTGAAAATCCGGGTGCCGGGCGGGACGTTCTACTGCTTCGCCGACTTCTCGGCGTACGGAAAGGACTCGAAGAAAATTGCGGAGCATCTTTTGTCCAAGGTGATGGTGCTGGTGATGCCGGGCGTCGAGTTCGGGATGGATGGATTCCTGCGGCTGTCCTTCTGCGGAACGATAAAGGACATAACCGAAGGCATCGAGCGCATGAAATGGGCGCTCGATCCGAATTCGCCCAACGAAATTTACATCGGCAACCGCAAGCTCGTGAGGGACTGGGTATGACGAAATATCTCGAATTCAACACGCCCGCAACCAAGCAGGCCGACGCACTCAAAAGCGATTTCGGACTGAAAAACCACGGGCTCGTCCATCTCGACCGCGTTTATTGGAATCTCCCGACGCCCGCGCTCGTGGAGGAAGCGGTATTCCGCGGCGAAGGCCACCTCTCGCATCAGGGGCCGCTCGTCGTGAACACGGGCAAGCACACCGCGCGCGCCGCGCAGGACAAGTACATCGTCCAGGAGCATTCGACCGCCGAGCGGATATGGTGGGGCAAGTACAACCGGCCGATGGCGCCGGACAGCTTCGCCGCGCTCTTCAACCGCGTCCAAGCGTATCTTCTGGGAGAGGAGCTTTTCGTCCAGGACTGCTACGCGGGCGCGGATCCGGAATACAGGCTGCCCATACGAATCATCACCGAAAAGGCCTGGCACAGCCACTTCGCGCGCAACATGTTCATCACAATCCGCAACCAGGACGAACTCAAGCGCCACGTTCCGGAATTCACGGTGATCGCCGTACCTGGATTCAAGGCCGATCCGCGGATTGACGGGACGCGCACCGAAACGTCCATCATCATCAACTACGGCCAGAGACTCGCGATAATCTGCAACTCCGCGTACGGCGGCGAGATCAAGAAAACGATCTTCACCGTCCTCAATTTTCTCCTGCCTCTTGAAGGCGTGCTTTCGATGCACTGCAGCGCGAACGTGGGCGATTCGGGCGACGTCGCGCTTTTCTTCGGACTTTCGGGCACCGGCAAGACGACGCTGTCCGCGGATCCGCGGCGAAAGCTGATCGGCGACGACGAGCACGGCTGGAGCGAAAACGGCGTTTTCAATTTCGAAGGCGGATGCTACGCCAAAGTCATCCGGCTGTCCGCCGAGCACGAGCCGCAGATTTACGCCTGCACGCGGCGGTTCGGGACGATTCTCGAAAACGTCGTGTACGACCCCGTCTCGCGCCGCCTCGACCTCGACGACGAGCGCCTCACCGAAAACACCCGCGCGGCCTACCCGCTGGAATTCATAGACAACATCGTCCCGGAGGGAATGGCGCACACGCATCCGAAGAACGTAATCTTCCTCACTTGCGACGCGCAGGGCGTGCTTCCGCCGATCGCCAAACTCAGCCCCGAGCAGGCGATGTACCACTTCATTTCGGGCTACACGTCCAAGATCGCGGGAACCGAAATCGGCCTCGGCATCGAGCCGGAGATCACGTTTTCCGCGTGCTTCGGCGCGCCGTTCATGGTGCACCATCCGTTCGAGTACGCGAACCTTCTGAAGGACAAAATGCAGAAGCACGGGGCGCAGTGCTGGCTGGTCAACACCGGATGGGTCGGCGGCAAGTTCGGCGTAGGCAAGCGCATCTCGATAAAGCACACGCGCAACCTGCTGAACGCGGCGCTGGACGGCAAGCTGGCGAAGGTGAAGTACCGAAAGGACAAGCTGTTCGGCTTCGAAGTGCCGCTGTCCTGCCCGGACGTGCCGGAGGACGTGCTGGAGCCGTCCAACGCATGGGGCGACAAGCACGAGTACTGGAAAAAGTACGACGCGCTCGCGGCGCGGTACATCGAGAACTTCAAGCTGTTCGCGGACGGCTGCACCCCCGAAGTGATCGCCGCCGGACCGAAGCGGATGGGATAGCGGCGCGAAGTTCTAATTACGTTCCGATCGCCTTCCTTATGAAGCGGCCGCTGTGTTTATTTCAATCGTGTTTGGACAAACCGCGCGCGAATGAGCGTTTGCGAGCTTTCGGATGAACCAGCCCGCACCTAAAATCCGAACCACTTGACGGTTTTCTTCAGCTCCGGATCTATCCTCGGTATAAGCGGGATTTCGTGCGCGGGGTATCCGAGCGGTGTGACTCCGACAAGCTCGTGGTTTTTCGGAATATCCAGGCACTTCTTGATTTCCTCGTGCACCAAAAGCGGCGCGGTCATCCAGCATGTGCCGAGCCCCTCCGCGTGCGCCAAAAGCAGCAGATTCTGCATCGCGGCGCAGGCGCTTGCGTAGTCCCATTTTTCCCAGTCGAACGGCGCCTTTGCCCCCGCCTTCTTTCGCTTTTCGTACGAAAGCACGATGATTATCGGCGCCCCGCCCAGCGTGCGCAGGTAAAGCGTCAGAAACGCCTGGATGCGTTTGTCGTAATCGGCGAAAAGCTCCGGCGCCCGCTCGCTTACGGCCGAGATGATTTTCACCAGTTCGTTGCGCTTCTCGCCGCCGGATATCCACCAGTGGAAGTTCTGGCGGTTGCCCGCGGACGGCGCCCATCGCGCTCCGTCCACGATTTTTTCCACGAGCGAGCGCGGCGGCACCTGCCGGGTGTACCGGCGCTGGCTGCGCCTCGAGATGATTATGTCGTAAATGCTGCCCAAAGTCGCACCCCTTGGGGATGTGCGGCTACCGGAGCGGCCCTTCCCCGGCCAGGTACCCCAGCGCGACGCCGTCCAATTCTACCAGCTTCCGGACGAAAGGCAGGTCGTCCGCCGCGGACACGTCCGCATCCTCCGGCTTGTCCGCGTAAACCAGCTCGACGACGAGATGCATCCCGCGCGGCGCGCGCGCCTGTTTTTCCAGCCAGACGCGCTTGCCGCCCTCGGCGGAGCGCTCGGGCTGGATGTGCTTGCGCAACGCGGCCTGCGCGTCCTCGAACGCAAGGTCGCCGGATTCGACCGCGGGCGCGATTCCGCCGCCGCCCCAAATTTGAAGCCGCGCGTTCTTTCGCGGGAAGGCAATCGGCACGCGCAGGCTGACCGGCAGCCAGCGCGTTTTGTCCGAATGCCAGGGCGCGATTTCAATCAGCAGGTTGATTTTGCCGGTTGGGTCGGGAACGATTTCCAGCTTGTCGCCGTCTATCTTCTGCGCTTTCACGTCGGGAAACGCATCCTCGAACGAAGTTTGCGCGGGGAATTCGAAGTATCCGGCATCCGGGATTTCAAGCTTCGCCGCCTCGGCTTTCTTAAGCAGCCGTGCTTCGTCGATTCTGAAGCTTTTTCGCTCCGGGTAAACCGTGGATTCGGCGAAGACGGACGCGACGCGGGCCGCCTCCCCTTCGCCTCGAAGCGCTACGGAAAGAAACGAGCTCACTTCCGAAGAACCCGCGGACATTCCCCAGTCGCCCAGGTACGCGGTCTCCCAGATGTACTTGCCCAAACCGCCGAGGTCAACCGATATGGTCGCGAATACGGTTCCGCCCGCGGCGCGGTCGCTCAGGTAGCCCAGTCCCGCGCCGACTACGCCCGCGGCAAGCTGCGCGGTCAAATCGGGATTGTCCAGCACCTCGCACTCAATCAGCGTCGACTCTCCCGTCTGCGCGTCGGTGTTGCGCACGCTCACGGGAATCCACGCCGGGCCGACGCCGAACCGTCCGGCAATCGCGCCGCCGCGGTCCTGGAATACGGTGCCCACGGTGTCCAGCGTGAGCGCGCGCTTGCCCGCGCGCTGCCAGCTTGCCGGAACGTAATAGACCACGCCGTTCGTCGCGGGCTCGGTAACGAAGCCATCGCGCCCCGACGCGTGGCCGAACGCTAGGAAGTTTCCGTTGTTGTCCACATAGGTGAGCGTGCCGTAGCCGCCCGCGCCCAGGTCGCCGCGGATCATCTTGACGCCCAGGACGCACCCCGGCTCCAGAATCCTCGGCCCGGCCAGATTGGACGGATACCGCAGCTCCTCCAGAATCGCATCCGGCACGACGCCCGTAAGCGATTCAATCACGGATTGAGGCGTCGCGTATTCCTCCCCCCCCGAAAAAGGAAGCCCCAACTCCAGCGCGAACGCTGGATCCGCGCCGAACGCTTCCGCGAACCGCTCCGCGATCCGCGGGTCGGACGAAGATACGGACAGCGGCATGGCGGCGAGGCTCATCGAAAGGACGCCCGGCGCGGCGGGCGGAGCGAATCCCGGACGCTCCGCGACTCTCATTCCGGTGAATTCGACACCGGAGAATTCTACGGGCGAATCAAAGTCGTATGTTTCATATTCAATTGCTCCGGGCGAATCGTTTCCGTTTCCCCGTCCGGCTGCGGAGCCTGCGCCGGGTTCGCCGGGCGATTTGTACGGATAGGCAAGGTCATCCAAAAACGGCCCGCAGTCGAACGCGGTTCCTGCCGGCGCGAGGTCGAACGGCGCGAACCGGGCGTCCGCCGGTTCCCAGCTTCGCAGCATCTGGTCTATCGGCGTTACGATGCAGGTTTTCTGATCGGTCATGCTCCAGTGGCCGGATATGGCGCCGCCAAGCCGTCCGTCGAAGTAGACCGGGCTCCCGCTCATCCCGCCCGCGATTCCGCCGGTCAAATCCACCGCCCATCCTTCGGCGCGGCATAGCAGCATCGCCCGGTTGTTGAAGCCTCGGTTGTGCGCGACCTGGATCACCGTCACCTGGAATTCGTCAATCCGCGAGCCGAAAATGACGGTTCTGGCGATTCCGGTCATTCCGGGCTTAATCTCCCGGCTTCCGATGAACACCGACGGATCCCAAACCGACGGCAGGTCTTCCTGCGCGACGGCGGGCGCGGAAACGGCTGCGCAGCAAACGAAGGCCAATACGAAAAACAATAAGGAGGTTCTATGCATAAGGCGATTTCCGGAAAAGCCGAAGGATGGTAACATTTCCACCCGGCATTAACAATCCGCGCGCGGCCGCGCCTTGGCCGGGAGCAAAGATGAAGAAACCGTTATTGGCATTAACTGCGGCGATATTGTTTGTCGCGCCGGCCGCATTCGCCGCGTTCGCCGCGTTCGCCGCGTTCGCCGCGGACGATGAGTACCCGGAAGGCAGAATCGAGCTGTTCGGAACGCGGTATTCGATAGCCGTGAGCCTAGGATGGGACGAGCTTGCGGATTCCGCGTCCGAGGACGCGTTCGGCGCGGGCAAAATCGGATTCGGCATCGGGCTTTTCCGGCCGGAATTCCGGCGGGGCGCGCGGTTCGACGCGGACTTCGGATACAACCGGTTCGCGAAGGGCGACAGCCTGGCGCAGACGATAGGCGCGGCCGCGGGCGCGCATTTCAACTTCGTAGATCCGGTGCGGGAAAAAACCGTCCCGTTCGCGGAGCTGCACGCCGGGCCGTACTGGGCGAAGGTTAGCGGCAACGAAAGCGAAATCGTATTCGGCGCGAACGCGGTGATCGGCGTGGAGCTAAGCGATCGCGTCGTTTTGACCGCGCGATACGACCTGCTGCCGGACGTCGCGGGATTCGACCTGTCCGCATGGTCGCTGGGCGCGACCGTGAAGGTGTGGTAGGAACTAATCGTGTATCGCGAACTTGAGCGAGTCCGCGCCGCTGTCGTAGTACGCGACGCCGATCCTGCCGCCGTCAACCGAAGCGACCGAGGCGTACTCGAGGCCGCCGGTTGAATCTATATCGCTCGTGCTCCACGTCCCGCTCCCGTCGGCTGTGTCGCATGTCGCAGCCCACAGGCCTCCCGCGTCGAAATCCCGGAACGCAATCGCGGGCAGCCCTCCGACCTCCGCCATGCCGAGGAACAGGCTGATGTTGGTCTGCCCGTCCACGTCATGGAAAGTCCACGCTCCGGAGCCGTCCTGCTGCGCGTTTACGCCGTATTCGAGTATGCCGTTGCCCCAGTTGTAAAGTCCGACAGCGGGATTGAAGCCCACTACGCAAAGCGAGTGGCCGTAAGCAAATAGGCCGCTTTGCACGTCGCGCACCGTCGTTTTCGTCCAGGTTCCGGTTCCGTCGAAATCGTTCGCGTAAGCGAATTTGTAGCTCACCGTCGAGCCGTCGTCGGCAAAATAGCCGATGACCGGCTTTCCGCCTGCAACGAGAAGCGTCGTGCTCCAGCCTGCATCCCCGGCCGAATCCACGGTTACTTTAGTGTAAGTTCCCCCCGGATTCGTAGTGTTCGCGCGCGCGTACTTGAGGTCGCCGTTGTCCGCGTCGTAGTACGCGAACGCGTGTCTGCCGCCAACCTTGGTGCAGCTTGTGTCCATTCCCACGTCGCCCGTCGAGTCTATCGTGTACTTGAACCACGTGCCCGTGCCGTCCGAGCTTGCATTCTCGGCGTACTTCAAATTGCCGTCGATCCCGCCCTCGTAGTAGCTTATTCCAGGCACGCCGCCCATATTCGCAAGATAGCAGTATCGCCCGACGTCGCCCAGCCCCATTCCCTTCGAGTCAACTGTAGTCGAAGTCCAAGTCCCGCTTCCGTCCGCGGTCGAGCAGTATGCAAACATCAGGTCTTCCTCGCCGGGGTCGTAGTACGCGATGCACGGCTTGCCTCCGAACACGCCCAGCGACGCGTACTCGCCTCCCCCCCCGTCAGCGACAATGTAAACCGACCAGTCCTGACCGGGCGGATTCACCGTAAGCGAGAAATCGAAGATGTCTTCCCCCTGCGCGTTCGTCACCGTCAGGCTGGCATCGTAAACGCCCGCCGGACCGAGCGTGACCAGCGGCGATTCTTCGCCGGATGTATCCGGAGTCCCCCCGCCGCCGAAATCCCAAGCGTACGTGAACGGCGGCGTGCCCGTCACAACAGCGCTGAAGGTGACGTTGTTTCCCTCGATGCCCGAAGTCGGCGAAACCGAAATCACATCCGGCGGAAGTGGATTCGCGTTGACTGTGAGATCGAAGTTGAACGTGTCGTTTCCGGCCTCGTTCGAAAGCACTAGCGACGCCGGATAAGTTCCCGGCGCTCCGAGAGTGACTTGCGGCGAAATTTCGCTTGACGTGTTGGGTGCAGCGCCCCCCCCGAAATCCCAGGTGTAGGTCAGCGGCCCCGCGCCGTCCACCGTCGCGTTGAAGGTAATTATTTCGCCTTCCTGCCCCGATTGAGGCTGGACGTCGAAAATGACGGGAGGAGCGGGCAGCTCGGTCACCTGGAACGTGAACGGAAACACGTCGTTTCCGCTGGCGTTCGTGACCGTCAGCGTGCAGTCGTAAGAGCCCAGGTCGCCCGCGTTGACGGTCGGGGACTCGTCCGCGCTCGTGTCCGGAGTCGCTCCCCCCCCGAAATCCCAGGCATACGTCATCGGCAGGTCGCCCGTTACGGATGCCGTGAAGGTGACCTGCTGTCCCATCTGCGCGGAGAGGGGCGAGACGGACGTGATATCCGGCGGCGCGCCGGGGGTGACTTCGAGCGTGAACGGAAACGTTTCCTCCCCGATGCCGTTCGATACGCGGACGGTGCAGGAGTAGATGCCGACCGAGCCCGCGGTGACGGTCGGCGCGGGCTCGTTGCTCGTGTTCGGCGAAGCACCGCCTCCGAAATTCCAGGTATACAGGTGCGGCGGGTCGCCTTCCACCACCGCGGTGAAAGTCGCTTGGGTCTGCGCCTGGACGAAAAGCGGCGACACCGAAATGATGTCGGGCGCGATTGGAACGACCGGGCGCGCGGCGACGTTCGACGGAATGCCGCGGTTTCCTTGGCCGTCGTCGGGGACGACGCGGTAAAAGTCGAATTCCGGCGCGGAGCCGAGGTCGAAGCTGAAAGGCCGGAACCAGAACGGAATCTGGCCGACCGGGAACGGCGCCTCGCCCGCGGCCGTCCACGGGCCGCCGGCGTTGTTGGAGCCTTCGATCAGGTACTTCGCAACAGTCGACTGAAAATTGAGGGCTATCGGCGTGATGTCGGAAACGCCGACTTCGCCGCTGAAATCGCCGTCTATCACTTCGTCGGGATCCACCAGCGGCTCGTCGGTAGTGGATTGAAGATAGTTGAGCGCAATCGGTGTAATGTCGGATATCCCCACTTCGCCGCTCTGGTCGTAATCGCCGTGGTTGCGGTATGTCCATTTAAGCGTGAAAGTGCCGTCGCCGTCCGATTCGTAGGACAGGTCGGGCACCCGGCTGGCTGTGCCGATGGGAGCGATCGATACGAACCTGTCCTTGCCGAGATCCTTGAGCGCGTCGGCGAGGGCGAACTTTAGCTGGCTCCAAACGTCGGCATCCGCTCCGGGGGGGGCTTCGAGAGACATAAGTTCTTCAATCGCTGCATCAAGTCTCTGCGTCTGCGGGGAACCGGACGCTCCGCTCAATTTTCCGGATACCGACTGTCCGGAGCATGCGACAAAGAAAGCCGCATAGGCGGCGAATGTTAATAACGCATAAAAACGCAGTCCTTTCATGTTTTACCCCCGCGCGAAAAATCCGCGGACGATTCCGCGTGCAATTAAATTCCACTTTGCTTCAGCCGGTTTACGGATTTCGGACGGCAAGTTTAAGCTGGCCGGCCGAAACGTCGTAATAAGCGATGCCGATCCTGCCGTCCACTTCCGCGACCGAAGTGTAGTTTACATTGATCCCCGCCTTCACCGGCTCGACAGTCCATGTTCCGCTTCCGTCCGCCGCGTCGCACCAGGCCGCCCACAGACCGAGAGACGTCACGTCGAAAAAGCCGAGCGACGGCAGTCCGCCCACCGCCGCGAGGCTGACATGCTGCCTGGAATTGCCCAGCGCGTCGACATCGCGGAACGTCCAGCTTCCCGACGCATCGGCGGCGCCGTTTATCGCGAAGCGCAGCCTTGTGTCGTTGAAGTTGAAAAACGCGGACGCGATTGTGGAATTGACCGCCGCCATATGCCTGCCGCTTCCGATGAATCCGCCGCCGACGGACTGCACGGATCGGATCGTCCAACTCCCCGTGCCGTCCGCCGTGTCCGCGGTCGCGGTTTTGTATTCGCCGCCGCCGTCGTTAGTGTAATAGCCGATCACCGGAACCCCTCCGGACAAAAGCAGCACCGTATTCCACGCACCGACGTCGCCCGAATCCACAATCACATTCGTCCATGATCCCGATGGATCCGCGGTGTCGGAAATTGCGTATTTCAGATCGCCGGTTTGCGCGTTCACGTAGCTGATCGCCGGCCTTCCTCCGACCTCGGCCGCGCAGGTGTACATCCCCGTCTTGCCGTCGGAGTCAATAGTGTATTTGCTCCAGGTGCCGCTTCCGTCGGCCGCGTCGCAGGTGGCGTACTTCAAATCGCTGTCCGCGCCGCCGATGTGGTAGCTGATTCCGGGCAATCCCCCTATCGAGACGAGCGAGCAGTGCCGCCCGACCTCGTCGCCGGGATTCGCGAGCTGGTCAACCGGATAGGAAGTCCAGGTTCCGCTTCCGTCGGCCGCGTTGCAGGATGCGAACACAAGGTCTTCGTTCTGGCCGTCGTAATATGCAATGCACGGATTGCCGCCGATAATCGCAAGCGATGGATGCTCGCTCATCCCGAAATTATCTACGGTGTAAGTCGTCCAGTTCTGGCCGATCGCGGTGACAGTCAGCGTGAACGGGTAGCTGTCGTTTCCGAAAGCGTTCGTGACGAACAGGCTTGCGTTGTATTCGCCGGGCGCGCCGAGGGTGATGGTCGGCGATTCTTCGGTGGAGCTGTTGGGCGCAGCTCCGCCGCCGAAATTCCAGTTGTAGGTGAACGGGCCGGGACCGTTTATTGTCGCGGCGATGGTGATGTTGGTTCCTTCTTCGCCGCTGGTCGGAGCGACGGATTGGATTGAAGGCGGAATCGTGGTATCGACAATCGTAAGTTGGAATCCGAATGCGTCGCTTCCGCCGGCATTGGAAACCTCAAGCGTGACGGGCCAGGTTCCGGGCGTCTGCAGAGTGATGTCCGGCGAAGCGGCGGTGGAGAGTCCGGGCACGCACGCCGGGCGGAAATCCCACAGATACGTGAACGGGCCTGTGCCCTCGACTGTCGCGACGAAAGTGACAACCTCGCCTTCGTTACCCTCCCGCGGCTGAACGTCGAGAATCACCGGCGGGGGCGGCAGCTCCGTAATTTCGAGCGTGAACGGAAATGAATCGCTGCCGATCGAGTTTGTCACGGTGAGCGTGCAATCGTAGGTGCCGACTGCGCCGGAATGCACGGTCGGTGACGCCTCCGTGCTGGTTCCTGGCGTGGTTCCGCCCCCGAAATCCCATTCGTATGAAAGCGGCGCTTCGCCGGTGACGGTGGCGGTGAATGTCACGTCTACGTCCGTCTGGCATGACAGGGGCGATACTCCCGAAATATTCGGCGGTGCGCCCAGGGTCGCCTGAAGCGTGAACGGAAAAACGTCTTCTCCGAAATCGTTGGTGACGGTGAGCGTGCAGGAGTAGGTGCCGACGTCGCCGATTGTGACAGTCGGCGAAACCTCGCTTGATGTACCGGGTGTGGCCCCGCCCGCGAAGTCCCACGCGTAGACGAGCGGCGCGTCCCCGGTCACTTCCGCCACGAACGTTACATTGCTTCCGGTTTGCGCGAAAAGCGGAGAAACGGAAGTGATATCGGGCGGAAGGTTCAGCGCAGGTTTGGACGCCACGTTGGACGGGATGCCCCTGTGGCCGTTCCCGTCGTCGGGTACGACGCGATAATATTCGAACGCCGGAGTGGCGCCCAAATCGAATGAGATCGGGGTGAACCAGCCGCCTGGCGTCGCGTTCGGAAGCGCGATTTCGCCCGCCGCCTGGAACGGCCCGTTCGCGTTGGCGGATCCTTCAACTTTGTACTTGGCAACCGTTATCAGGTAGTTGATTGCGATTGGAGTGATGTCGGACACGCCGATTTCGCCGTTTCCGTCTCCGTCAACCACCATATCCGGATCCTGCGGGCCTTCGTCGGACGCGCTTTCCAGAAAATTGAGCGCAATCGGCGTGATGTCCGAAACGCCGACTTCTCCGTTTTGGTCATAGTCGCCCTTGTTGCGGTATGTCCAAGCCAGGCTGTAAGTGCCGTCGCCGTCGTCCAAGTAGGCCAAATCCATCACTTTGCTTTCTGTCAGGGTCGGCGCGGCGGAGGATGCCCGCAGCTTCCCTGCGCCTTTAAGCGCCTTCTCAAGCTCCCCGCGAAGCAATTCGAATACCGCGGGATCCGCACCTGCGGGCGGCTCCAGTTTGGAAAGCTCCCCGAATGGATCGCCGGATTGGAACGGGATCAACGCTAGCCCCGGCTTTTGCCCGGCGCCCCTGCGGCCGCCGGCGGAGCATGCCGCCGAAAGCGCCACAATCAAAATCAAAGCAGATATTAAATAAACACGGATGTATGGCATAAACGACTCCTTTGCTGGCCCGCAACAGCCCGCGGGGCCGAATGGATTTTACCTTGTAAAAGCCCCCTTTTAAAAGCGCATCCCCAAGCCGGAGCGAATCGCGCGGTTTTCCCGGATTGGGGGATTGCCTGTATCGTTCTCAAGGTCGCGCCGGTAGCTCAAGCCGCTTCGAAATTGCCGGAGTTGTTGTTTAAGACGCAGATATCGCCGGATGCAATATCGAACCACCATCCATGAAGCTCGAGCGCGCCGCGCGCCGCGCGATCCGCGATCGCGGGATATGTCATCAAGTTTTCGAGCGATATTTTGACCAGTTCCTCTTCGCATGTTTTCGCAAAATCAACCGGGGCTTCCATAATTCCGCGCGCGGCGATCCTGTCGCTCGCGCGCTTGGGCGCGGCTGAAATGATTTCGATCCATTGACTGAGTTCCCCTCCTTCTTCGGTTGCGCCCGCCCCGGAATGCTGGGCAAAATTCGCGGCGAGCTTCGCCGCTCCGCAATCCGAATGGCCGCACACGACAATGTGCGATACGCCGAGGTGGACGACCCCATGCTCAAGCGCGGCCGCGATGGGCAGGTTTCGCGTGTAAATCTCGCGCGGCGGCACGATTGCGCCGGTTACGCGAAGAACGTACAGCATACCTGGTTTTGAGCAGGTGATTCTGTCCGGATCGTATCGGGAATCGGAGCAGGAAACGAACATGACCGAAGGGGACTGGCCGTGATTTCCGAGCGCGCCGTAAAGCACGGAATTTTCCCGGTGATATCCTTCGCGGAAAAACCGCGTTCCAGCCAAAAGCTCTTCGATTATTCCGGCCGTCTTTTCCACGGCGTCTATTTTACAGCTTTTCGCGGCAACGAATATTCGATTTTTTAATGATTGCGATTTTATGGCAAGAAGACATATGCTTTGTATTATTCTTCATTCGTGGTACTATCCGCATACCCCGCGAAGCGGGGCTGCATCCTTAAGGAGGCTGATATGCCTAAAGTCAAAAAAACTGAATCCTCCGGCGCACCGGCGTCGGTATCCGGCGCGCGAAAGGGGGAAAGTCCGCGTAAAAATCCCTTGCCTGCGGTTTCGGAAACCGCGCAAAAGCGCGGTCGAGGAAGGCCGCCGGGAACCGGCAAACTAAAGCGGCTCGCCGCCGCGGAACCGCCGGAAAAACGCAAGCGCGGCAGGCCGCGCAAGCATCCTCTTCCAGTCGAATCCGCGCAGCAAGCCAAGAGAGGACGCGGCCGCCCGCGCAAGCATCCTCTCCCGGAGGCCGGGGTTGTGCAGGAAAAGCGCAAGCGCGGCAGGCCGCCGGGAATAGTGAAAGGATTTCCCAAGCCAAGGCGCAGAAAGCTGACGGCCGCCGACAAGATGTTCCGCAGAATTTGCCGCGAATACGAGCACAACGTGTACAAGTTTTTCCCGACATACGGCACCTATATGGGACTGCCCGAGTACGATGCGAAACTTTCGAAGCCTTCGCTTCAATGGTTCCTGCGTTGGGAACGCGTGCTGTCCAACACGCTGGAAGAGCTGAAGATGGTCAATGCGGACGATCTGTCCGCCGACAACCGGGTTGATTTGGAAATCGGAAAAAACCAGATCGAACTTGAGCTGGAAGAGCTTCGAGACCGCCCCCACTGGCGCCGCTCGCCATCCATGTACTTCTCCGAGCCGATGTACGGCATCTACTCGGTTCTCACGCGCGGCGGGAAAGATTTGCTGTCCCGCGCAAACGGGATAATAGCCCGCACCGAGAAACTGCCCAAACAGCTTCTCTTCGGCATGCGGAACCTGGACAATCCGCCGCGCATCTTTACGGAGAGCGCGATTCTGAGCGCGCAAGGCGCGCGCGTCTTTTTCGACACGACGGTGCGCGAATTCGCGGGAAAGCTGGCTTCCTCCAAGGCCAAGCGTTTGCGCGATGCGTGCGATGCTGCCGTCAGGTCGCTCGATAATTACATCGAATGGATGAAGACCGACCTTCTGCCCCGCAGCAATGGGGAATGGAAGGCCGGCGCGCGCCGGTTCAACAACAAGCTCAAGAAGTACCACGAAGTTCCGTTCGACGCGGACGAGTTGTACAAGCTGGGGCAAAAGATCTACAAAAACACGCTCAACCAGCTCGCCGCCACCGCGAAGCAAATTGACAAGCGCCGCGACTGGACGAAAATCGTCGCGACGCTTAAGGATGAACATCCGTCCAACGCGGGCCTGGTTGACTATTACGCCAAAGAAATGGCGCGCGCGCGCAGGTTCGTGATCGAAAAAGACCTTGTGTCCTTCCCGCCCAAGGAGCAAATCAAGGTGGTCGAAACTCCGGACTTCGCGCGTCCGTTGATCCCGTACGCGGCTTACCTGACGCCGGGAATGTACGAAGCCGATCAAACGGGAATATTTTGGGTGACGACGGTTGCGAAGGGAACTCCCAAGGACCGCGCCGAAGAGCAGCTGAAAGGCCACTCCAAGTACGGCATCGTCGTCACCGCGCTGCACGAGGCCTATCCCGGCCACCATCTGCAGCTCACGCGCGCCAACCAGAAAAGGCGCATCTTCCGTCACATGCACCACACCAGCGTATTCGCGGAGGGCTGGGCGCTTTACTGCGAAGAGATGATGTACGAGCAGGGCTTCTACACCGATCCCAGGGTAAGGTTGTTCCAGCTAAAAGACCAGCTCTGGCGGGCATGCAGGGTGATGATCGATGTCGCGCTCCACACCAGGGATATGACTTACGAGCAGGCCGTAAATTTCCTCGTGGAAAAGGCGCACTTGGAACGCCCCAACGCCGAAGCGGAGGTGCGGCGCTACTGTCAGACTCCGACCCAGCCGATGAGCTATGTCATTGGAAAGCACCTGATGCTGGAGCTTCGCGACCGGTTGAGGGAAAGGTGGGGGAGCAAATTCACGCTTAAACTGTTCCACGACCATGTGATCGACCATGGCACGATTCCGATAAGCCGCGTCGAGGAACTGATAATCGCGTACACAACCAGAACATAATCGCCGCCGAAATTTAGGTTGACCTGCCTCGGTGCCGTCAAGCGGAAGAACCGGCCGCGCCGAATACCGCATTGCGGGTATAATTGATCGGCCGCATGGAGGTGGTTGCTCTGAAGGTGCCATTCGACCTTACGACGACGATTCTTCGGTACAAGCTGGATCCCGGCGAACCGGGAGTCCTGCGCAGCGCGACCGCCCGCGATTCCGCCCCCGCGGTCACATCCCAGGAACTCGGCAACTTGCGCCAGTTTACGCGCGAGGCTGCGGAGCGCGGCGATACCGTTGTGCTCTCCAAAGTCAGCTACAACGCAGCCATAGTGGACGGCAAGCTGTCAATCAAAGCGGGACGCACGGAAGTTTATTCCATTCCAGGCGGCAGGGCCGCCGAAGCGAGGCTTGCTGAAGACCGCGCGCGCGCCGGCCTGGGGGCCGCGCCGGATTCTCCGCCTGAACCCTCACCGCGCGGCGAGACCGGGATTGAACATGGACCCGGCGTCCGCGAACAGGATGCGGCCACCTTCGCGGAGCGCGAGCGGATGGGCGGCACAGGCCGAGCGGACACATCCGTCCAGCCTCCCAGGGCCGGAGACGCGAATCCGCGCCCGGACGGAGAAGCGGCCAGAATCCGCGAAACGAAACGGCTGGAAGAAAAGCTGGACGTCCTGCAAGGACGGTTGAGCGAAATCAGGCGCGACGCGCGCGCGTCCGCGGCCGGAGCCGCGGAGAAAGCGCAAGACGCGAGCGGCCGGCGCGGCGAAAAGCTGCGGGAAGCGCTGGTGGAAAAAGAGCTTCGCGAAGTCAACCGCAGGATCGCGATGCTCGAAGCCGAAAAGATGATCGAATCGAACAACAGGCTCCTGGACGTCGCCGCCGAAAATATCATGGCCCAGATTGCCACAGCAAGGAAGGTTGGATTCGTCAGCCTTGCATCCGGCGGATTGAACACCACGGCATGACGGGGATTCCTGCTTTTTTCGCTCTTCGTCTGTTCGCGATTTTCCTCGCGATTGCGACTGTTGCGCAGCTTTCCGCCTGCAACAGGCCCGGCGGGAATGACGCGGGTTCCGATTCCGAAAAAAATCCCGCGGGGCAAAAAAAACTGGCCGTGATGGCCAGCGATGTATTCCGGGAGCCGCTTTTAAAGGCGGCGGATCTTTACCGCGAGTCAACCGGCGTGGATGTCCAAGTCGTATTGGGGAAAACCGGCGAAATCGAAAAACGGGCGGCCGCGGGCGGGCCTTGCGATTTGCTGCTCGTCGCGGATACGGGTGCGCTGGATTTGCTTTCTGCCGCGGGCGCGACCGGCGCGACAGGCGCGGTGCCGCTCGTGCGGGAACGGATCGCGGTCGCGGTAAGGCGGCGCGATGGGGGGGGGAAGTTTCTTGAAGCGCAAAACGCCGTGGAATTCCTGAAGGGAGCGAAAAAGGTCGCAGCCGCGTCGCCTGAATACGCGCCTTCGGGAAGGCTTTCCAAAAAAGCGCTGGAATACTACGGACTTGCCAAGTCGCTTGGCGGCAGGTTGGTCGAGTTGCCATCCGACGAGACCGTGCTTGCGTACGTCAAAAACGGAGAGGCGGACGCGGGAATGGTGTTTTCCGCACCAGCGCTGGCGGACGAGGGAATCGCAATTGTGGACTTTCTTCCATACGAGGCCACGGGGGGGGCGTATTACCATGCGCTTTCGCTTCCTTCTGAAAACAGGGAGGCGGCCGCGTTCGCCGAATTTCTGCGCACCGAAAAGTGTCGGGCGATTTTCATGTTAGCCGGCTTCGAAGTTCCTCCTCCGGCGGGAAACAAAAAGCAGGACGGCAAATCCGGCGCGCGGCGGGACGACGCTTCCGCGTGATGCCGCCTAGCCGCGCATCGCGCCGACTTCGGCCGAAGTGAGCTGGCGCGCGATGGTCAAATCCTGCGAAGATTCGAGCGAAAGTCTTTTTGGCGGGGCTATGCGCCGTTTCCTTTCGTCGTAAAGCAGCATCACTTCCGGGCGCACAAGCACCATCGCGTTAACCGCGCGCACAACGCCCACGCTGCCGTCCGACAGCATAACGAAGGTTCCCACGGGATACAGCCCGACCGTGGAGCAAATGGTTCTCACCGCACGGGGGGAGAACTGGGTGCCCGATCCCTGAACGATTATGCTCATCGCGTCGTGGAATTCCATCTTCGGCTTGTAGCTGCGCGTCGTCGTAAGCGCGTCGTAAACGTCGCACACCGCCGCAAGCTGGCCGACAAGGTGTGTTTCATCGCCCTTCAGCCCTCGAGGATATCCCCCCCCGTCCCAGCGCTCGTGGTGCTGGTGCGCAATCCAGACCGCCTCCTCGCAGAATCCGCCATGCTCCTCCAGTATCTCCGCTCCGAATTCAGGATGCTTTTTAATAAGATTCCATTCATGCGCATCCAGCGGCCCCGGCTTGCGGATTATTTCGAGCGGGATTTTGGTTTTGCCGATGTCGTGGAGGACCGCGCCCATCGCGAGCTTTTCGATTTCGGCGGCAGGAAATTGGTCGCGGCAGAGCGCGAGGAAAAGCAGCCCGACGTTTACGGAATGGCCGAAGGTGTAAAAATCGTAGTGCTTCACGTCGAGAAGCTTGATCGCCGCGTTCGGACGGGAAAGCGACTGGCTGATCGCCTTCGCGACCGGGGCTTTGATTATATTCAAATCCACCTGCATCCCCTGCGTCAGGCGCGTGAACACGTCCTCCATGCAGTCGGACACTTCCTCAAGCACTTCGGGATCGACCGAAAGCTGAATACCGGATTCCTCAATCAGCTCGAGCGTATGCCTTTCCGCTTCCAGAGAGTCCTTGCCGGAGGCCTCGCCGGCGCGCGACTTGAGCATCCCCGCCGTTTCGCCCGACACTTCAACCCGCGTGATTCCGCGCTTGTGAAGCGCGGCCAAAAAGCCGTCGGTAATTTTGGTGCCGGCCCGAAGCAGCAAGCTGTCCCCGTCGAAAACATCGCTCGCCAGCACCTGGCCGGACTTGAGCGCGCTTGCATCGATTTCGACGAATCCGCTTTTGGTTTTGTCGGAGGTCATGTGATTTCGGCCTCAAATGCGGCGCGGGCGAAGCCATGCCTTATCGGGCGGAAGCAATTATAACCTTGGACAAATCGGGACGCAACGCGTGCGGCGAGTCAAAGGAGCAGGCCGACGGCCCGAAATCAATGCGCGCCGAGCTTGTGGACCGTAATCGGCCTGATGATGGACAAGTCCGGAGTGATTGCCAGGTTCAAATCGCGCGGCGCGGGGAGCTTTGTGCCGTCTTCGTTGTAGATGACGGTCACGATGGGTCTCGCCAAAGCGTCCTCGTTCACCTGCTTCACCACCGCCACCGTTCTGTCGGAAAGCAGGACGAACGTGCCCAGCGGGTACAGTCCAAGCGTGGTGCAAAGAGCGCGCACGCTCTTTTTTGAAAAGTGGGAGCCCGAGCCCTGGACGATTATGCTCATCGCCGCGTGGAAGTCCATCTTGGCCTTGTAGCTGCGCGTCGTTGTCAGCGCGTCGTACACGTCGCAGACCATCGCGATCTGCGCGATCCAGGTTATCTCGTCCTCCAGCAGCCCGTTCGGATAGCCCCGCCCGTCCCAGCGCTCGTGATGAGACAAAACGATATCGAGAGCCTTTTCGGAGAGCCCCGGATAGTCCTTTAGCATTTCAACGCCGTACTCCGGGTGCTTCTTCATCAGCGCGAATTCCTCGCGTGTCAGCGGCCCTTCCTTCTGGATGATTTCCCGTGGGATTTTGACTTTTCCCACGTCGTGAAGAATCGCGCCGAGCATCAGCTCTTCAAGTTCCTCCGCGGGAAAATGGCTCTTTGCGACCGTGAAGAAAATCAGCCCGACGTTCACCGAGTGTCTGAATGTGTACTGGTCGAAGTGCTCCACGTCAAGAAGCTTCACCGCGGCGTGCGGCTTGGAAACGGACTGCTTGATCATCTCGGATACCGGCCCCTTGAGCGCGTTAAGGCTTTCCAGATTGCCCTCGTTCAGGCGGGAGAAAACATCCTCGACGCACTCGCTGGTTTCGAGAAGCAGCTGCTCCTCGACCGCGGTTTCCACTCCCGCGCTAGAAAGGATGTCCCGCTCATTCGCGGCCAGCTCCGTTTCCAAATGCTCCGGTATGTCAAGCGCGGGCCTCGCTGCGGTCTCGCCGCCCATCATCGTGGACTGTTGCACCTTGATGTCGGCCGCCACCGCGTCGGAAACCACGATTTTTTCCACGCCGCGCCGCTTGAGGCTGTTCAGAAATTCCTGCGTGACCGCTGTGCCGCTTCGAAGCAGAACGTTGTCGCCGTCGAATATGTCCGACGCGAGAACCATTCCCGGCATGAGATATTCGATCTCAATCTCGGTACGGCCCGAATTCGGTGTAGCGTGATTCACGAAATTATTCACCGGATTACAATATTAGTTCAAACTTCAAGCGCTGATAGCGCCTGCTTCGGCAATCGATTGTCAACACTTGACCAATCGAACGATTCCGCACCGCTGAGAACAAGAGCGTCCTTGCGGCCCGTCCGTTTATTCTAACATATATTGATATACTCGCCGGGTGCAAATCGGATTGGGCACGGAAGGTTTCGTCGGCCAGGAACGCGCCATCGCCGCGCTGTCCCGGTTTCTCGCGCGCGGGCATGTTCCCACAACCCTCCTGCTTTCCGGGCCGCCGGGAACGGGCAAGACCACGCTCGCCGCGATATTCGCCAAGGCGCTTCTTTGCGCCCGAAGAGCGGAGGCCGAAGGGCTCGGCTCTTGCGGCGAATGCTATTCCTGCCGCGCGATGCCGGCCGGGCCGACGGCGGATTTCATGTTCGTCCTGCCCCGCACAAAGCAGATCACCGTCGAGGTTGTGGAAGAGGACTACGACAACTTTTCAACGGCTCTCCGGCTTCCTTCGCAGTCGCCGCATCGCGTAATCCTGATAGACAGCGCGCACGCGCTGAACGAGCAGACAAGCAACATGATGCTCAAGCTGTTCGAGGAAGCGCCGGACAAAACCGTTTTCATCCTCGTCACCGACCATCCGTACCGGCTGCTGCCCACCATAAGGAGCCGTTGCGAGGAGATCAGGCTCTCGCAGGTTGCGCCCGACGCGCTTGCCGCCGCGTTGTCCGCGCGCGGAATCGAGCAGGGACGCGCAAAGCGCGCCGCGGGCTACGCCCAGGGCAAGTGGACGCTCGCGCTGTTCGCCGCGCAGGCCGCGTTCCATCCCGCCGGAAAATGGAGCGGAGGGATTCCGCCATGGCGGGCGTGGCGCGAAGAGACGGAAAACCGGAAACTCGGCGAGTGGAGCCGCACCGCGGAGCTTGGAGGAGGGATAGCCGCGCTCGACGCGCTTCACGGACTTGACGATGCGCTGGAGGCGGCCAGGCGCACCGGCGACGGCGACACGCTGCTGGACGTTTTCATGTTCCTTGCACGCGGGCTGTGGGATTCGGCCTGCAGAAGGGAGGAGGAGCTTATCGCCTGGACGCTTCCCGACAAGGAAATGCTGGGCGAAAAAGCGAAGGACGCGAAGCGCTGGGACATCAAGGCTGAGCGCAAAAACGAGCTTTTGCGCGCGGCCGAGAAAACCGCGCTGGATTGGGTAAGGGAATCGCTGTCGAGGCTCGGCGCGGCCGGCGGCGGATCGCGCGCCAGGATCGTGTTCGACGCGGCGGTGCTGGATCGCGCCGAGATGTGGATCGAGCAAAACGTGATGGAGGACTACGTGATGGCCGCGCTGGGCGCCGGATTGGGGAGGTAACGCAAATCGCGAGCGACGTTTTGCCGCAGTGGATTTGATCGCGAAGCGGCGCGGCGCACGAATCCTGGGAGCGGACGGGATAGGACCGAGCCGCTGCCCGGAGTGTGTGCAGGTCAATAAATCATCAAACTACGTCAGCTTCCGCCGTCTTCGGGAGGGAGGACGGTGATTGTCCACAGAGATTGTCTTTCAACAATCGAGCCATCCCAGTAAGTCACCCGTGCAAGCGGCTGATATTGCCCGGGTATTAAGTACATGTGTTGAGGCAATTCCGAGTCCGCAAGTTCTTCGTTTTGCCAAGCCAACATATAATTTGTACTGTCCACCCAGCCCGAGCCATCGCCGTAGTTCAACTCGATTTTCAGCGCGAATGGCCACTTGTTGGTGTCCTTGCTTCCCGGAAACGCAATTACCCCTAAGCGAATTCCAAAAGGAGCATGACCCTGCAATGCGTGATTCGGTTCGACCAGCATGACCGCAACGTCGCGCAGAACAGGCATGGGCGATGATTGCTCCTTTGAGCAAGAGAACAAAGCAAAGAGCATGGCGCAAAGCGTTGACAATCCCCAGACGACGGAAGTCAATATCGTTCTAATCATGAATCGCCTCCCATGCGTTAAGTCCGCCGACATGTCTGTAGTCCCAAGAACCAAGCTGGAAATGAGCCGACTTTATTCTCGACTCAATTTGAAGTGGCGTCAAGCTTGGAAATTCGTAGGCAATTATTCCAGCCACCGCGCTGACAAGCGGGGCGGATCCTGAGGTTCCGTCACCCCAATGCAAAGCGCCGGGTGAATAGCCGAGCGAAAAACCTTTGGAATTTGTGCCGATCATATCGCAAGACCAAATGTCCTTTGCCGGTGCGCAAAATCCGAGGGGCGGACGGGATGGGACCACCCAGCTCCCAATGCTTGGCGCTGACTTGGACACTAGGTGCAGCGCCCGAAAAAGGCTTAAGTGACTTCAACTACTGCCGTGTCATCCTTGGAACTACCAGCGCCGTCAAAATACACAACGCGGCATTTGACCAAATAGGTTCCAGGTTGGTCAAACACATGCATGGGATTTGCATCCGGCAGTCCCAACCAGTTTTTGCGAAGCTCCTGAGTGCAATCGATCCATCCACCCCCGTCGCCGAAATCTATCTCAACCTTTGAAATCAGGTTGACAGTGCCTTGCGGATCGCCGATTCCCGGAACTGCGTAAACGGTGTAATGCCATTCATATGGCGCTTTGCCGCCAAACCTGTCTCCGACGAGATCGAATCCGCGGTAAGTATCGGGTCCGCCAGTGCGAACGTTGCTGCCTGAACCGCATGACGAGAACAGAAAAGGAAGAGCAAGCAAAACTGCAAAAAACCAAAATGGCTTCATCTTCATTCCTCCATTGCATAGCTTTGGAATGCACCGTTGAATCATGGTAAAAGCGAGTTATATGCATCAAGTCCTTTGCAGGGCAGAAATGGTTGAGGTCCCGAATGCGGCAATGTCCAGCCTCGGTTTTCAATTCTCGCTTTAACCTGCGAAGGAGTAAGCGTAGGAAACCTGCTGCACATCAAAGCTGCAACGGCCGACACATGGGGCGCTGATGCCGAGGTGCCGCTCAGTCGGCCTTTTACGCAACCCAAAACCAACAATGCGTTGACAATTGGACATTTACTGGTTTTGAATGAGTTTCCCGATGCGCGAGCTTTCATCGCAAATGGTATGAACATGTTGGAGCGGGTTATGCCGCAGAAATCGGTTACCTGCAGATGTTGGTCCGGATTGTAGGCCGGGGGCGGTACGTAAATGTCTGGATCATTGTTAGAAGCGGCGCACGCGATACCTGCAACACAGGTTCCATGCCCAAGTTCGCGCGCGTTATCCTGGCTTTCACGCAATAGCCAGTCCCAGGGCGCACCATTGCCTATATTCCAAGTGCAGCTGGATTTGTCGTCTCCAGTATTGACACCCCATGAAGTCATGTTGGCGTTTAGGTCGGTAAATGATGCATCCCTCTGAACGCCCGTATCCAAAAAAGCGATTTTAACTGCAGGTGACCCGAACCAGCCATTGTTCCACACCTGCTCAATTCTGATGCCGTAGGAGGTGCTGTCGTATAGGTACTCGTAAAAGGTGTGCCGCCATAGCTCGTCATCTGGTCCCGCATGACCTTCTGCAACTGAATCGGGGTCAACTGAGTCAATAAGACTTGGATACTCCAAAGGCCAGTTTGCGACTGCATCCTCAACGCTTTGTCCAACCGGAAGCTTGAATGCCGCGCTGCGGATGCATTTCCACTCGCTTAAAACAATTAAATTCTCCGCTGCAACGAAGCTGTCAATTTCGTTATCCCCAACGATTGGCGGATAATCCACCTGATATGCAGGATCGGTATCCGGCCTGATTACGTCAAAATAGTTGGGATCCAACTGGGGGAGTTGGGGCGGATTCTTAAAGGTTATTAAAACCCGACCGTCAACAATTTCGTATACTGAAGAGTCTCTTGGATCTGTGAACTGCCGGAAAATCCAAGGCTCAAACTCAATTGGATTGATCGGATCATCGCCGTCCAGCCCTTCACCGCCCCCCTCCGGCTCGTCGTTTCCGCCGAAACCGGGATCGATCGCCGGGGTGCGCTCCGAGCCGATCGAGCCGCCGGATTGGTTCGTGCCGCCCTCGCCCGCGTCCGGCGCGGACGCGGCGTACTGCTTCACTTCGCCTTTGCCGCAGCTTGTGAAACTAGCCGCGATCATGGCGAGCACCGACAGGGAGAGGATTATGGCAATCCCAGCCCCCCCCCATGACCAGATTTGTCAGCCGCTTAACCATCTGCGCTGCCTC
>JABRWB010000010.1 GCA_039961635.1 bacterium | reverse complement strand
CCGGACTGCGCTTGAACTGCCGGTGAATCCGGCGATTGCAGCAACAACTCGCCGGCGGAAGAATGAAAAGCGCCGACCCCGGCAAGCAGCAAAGCAACGGCGAGCGCCGCGAACCCGTGCCGCAACATCCAAATCCGCTTGACACCCAAGGCCGAATTCAATACCATTCTGCTCCTCGCGCCGACGTAGCTCAGCGGCAGAGCAGCTGATTCGTAATCAGCAGGTCATCGGTTCAAATCCGATCGTCGGCTCTTGCCCCGCCGCCTCCGCCGGCGCGAAAACGCGCCGGGCGTCAATTCGATTATCGGCCGAAAACGAAGCGGATTGACCCTCTACTCCATCACATCTTCCATCTTCACGATGGATACGCCCGTGTAATAATGGAGGAGGATGTCCAGGTAGTTTTTTCCCTGGCTGGCCATATACATTGCGCCCCATTGCGACATGCCGGTTCCATGACCGTACCCGCTGCCGCGAAGAACAATTCTTGCCGGCTTGAACCGCTGACCGAGCGCGGTCATCTGCTTTGGAGCGGGTTTTATCGTTGATTTACCCGAAACGTAAGTTTCCCTTACTTTCCGTTCGCCCGATTTAAATTTTCCTTGCAGCGAAAGTTTTTGATGTCCCGCAAAAGGAGTTTCCTTGTCCCAGGCGATTCCCCCCTCGAATTTCAAATCGAACATAGTGCTTTTCACCGTCGAAATGCCTGCAATCTTGCGAAACTCGTGCGCGGTCATTCCGAAGCTCGCCTTGCTCGTTGTAATGGTCACGCCAACGCATCGCCCTGTCTCATCCACAGGTGCGTCGATGCCGAGAATTTCGCCGCCGGGCAGTTTTGCCGCATCCAAAACGGCTCTTAATTCGTCCGGCGTCCATGAAACTTCCCAGGTCGAATAGGGCGAGTTCGGCGCAGGGCTGGGAACCGGCTTCAAATAAGGCGCGCTGCCCTGCTTCGTGAATCCGCCGGAATCAGCGTGATAATACGCGATAATCGGCTTGCCTTCGTAGATGGCAATCTCGCCCGCGGTTTGGGCAACCGCCGCGTCGGTTTCAGGATGCTCCGCCTTGACTCCGTTGTAAACTTGGTCTGCGGTGGTCGCCACCACGTCCCACGAATTCGTTTCCTTTGCAATCATACGGCTGACCGCGTAAGTCCGCGCCGCCACCGCCTGGGCTTTTATTGATTCCATTGGCCATGTATACGGAACCTCCGCGGGCACAACCCCGCGAAGATACTCATCCACATCGAGAACGTTGATGACCATAACGCCCTTCCCGCCGGATTTGACCCGAATCATCCCACGGTATGGCGAACCGTTCCAAACCAGAAATCCGCCACCTGCAGGAACAACCGTAAACTCGTCCGATAATCCTCCCTTGTATTTTACTTTGCCGGATGAGGCTTCGAATTTAAGCGTGCCGGAAACGCCGCGCGAAACCTCGGCGCCTGACGAGCTTGAAACGTTCGCTCCGCTTTGGGAAGAAACTTCGGCTGATTTGCCCTCCGAAAGCAAAACGCGGATTGGCCGCGCGGCAGGATTGGCGAATGCGGGTTTGGCTGCGGCGTAACCTGCGTCGCCTTCGCATGAGCAAAAAGCGAACGCGGCCAAAGCGGCTGCGGCAAACAAAACAGCGTTTCTGACTGCAAAAAACACGTTTGGAATAATACTACACAATATCCACGCCGCCAAAATCGGACGGCTCGGAACAGTTGTCGGACGGCCGCGCCGCACGCCTGTTCGCACGCCGCTCCAAATTGCGCTCCCAAATCGGACGGTACCACTCCGGCAGCTCGGCGGCTCCCGCACCCAGATAAATTTCGAACATACCAAGAAGCCATTCCTCGTCGCGTCCCATAGCGGGCGCGAACGGCTTGCCGTCAACCGCCGCGATGAGCCTTTTGCATGCGAATTCACGGCACGCGCCCGGACGGTCGTCCGCCGAAAGCTCGCATCCGTCAGGCGTCAAGTGCGCGCAAGGATAAAACTTCGGTGCCCCATGTTTGTGCTGCCACGGCAAACAGCACAACCCGCACTCGGCGCAAAGCTCATGGTCCAGGATTAGCCTTTCCGCGCTCACCTGTGCAGGAACTTCCGCTCCCTGGCGATAATCTCCTGTTGATGCTCGCCGAGGTATACCTTGTCGGTCATCTCCCGGAGCGTTCGCATCCTTCCGTCTTCCAAAAAATAAACAGGCGGAATCGCGCCATTGCCCAAATCCGCAACCGCGCCGGGCTGGAAATCCGCGCTCATTTCAAGCCGTTTTTTGCTGATTGGATTTCTCGGAAATATTTGGAGCTTCTCGAAGATTTCCAATCGTTTGTCCCAGGACAGACTGGCCAAATCCTTGGGCAACAACGGCTCCAAATCGGCCATGAACTGCCAAAGCCCATAGGAACGCGGCAATACCTCTTCCAAAAGAACGGCGGTTCTCATTATCATTTCGTCGCTCGGTTTGATTTTGCGCACCAGGGCAAAGCGGGCGGATGCAAGCGAGTACGGGCCGGTCTGATAATGGTCGTAAAAAACCGTGTCGTTCATCCAGATTATCAGCTGCAGCGAAGCTCCCTTTTGGGAATAGAACAAAACATTGCCCGGCTCCATACAACCAATGGCAATCGGATCCAGTTGGGGAGGATCAAATGTTATCCGCCGCTGCTGCTGCTGCTGCTGCTGGCGCGGTGAATTTTGTTGGGATGATTCCCCGCCCTCGCCTTCAGCGCCGGATGGCTGCTCGCCCTGTTCGGGATTGCCCAATTCCCCCCCAACCGGCGGACCTTCTGATTTTAATTGTTCGGCCATGAACTTCGCGTATTGATCAGGAATGAAATCGCTCGGCCCCGGTGTATAAGCCACTTGATCCAAGGGCTGTCCCGTCAACAAGTTGTTCATGTCGGCAAGCCAATACGGGCTTGCCTGAAGCGCGTAAAGATCGACTGGGTACGTTCCTTTGTCAAGATGGTATAGATCGCACATATAGGCTATCGCTGTTATCTGCGCCTGCGCGAGCGCCCGAAACTCGTCGTTGGGTATCGGCCCCTTGTCTCCCGGCTCGATCTTTTGAAGATCCTCGATGCTTTCGGGGGGCATCGGCCCCAGCGGCCCTTGGGAAAAAGCGGTTTGAGCGGCTATCAACAGGCAAACTATTACAATCATGCCAAGGATAGGCCTACTCGCCCGGCGGTTTTCACATCTCATTCCGATTTTCAGCTCCTTTGCGGGCATACTTTTGCAACGCAGAATCATCCAGCTCTTTTTGAATCGCCCGCTCCTGTTCCTTCAAATACTCGGCATGCTTCCTTTCCCTGAAAACGGCAACAACCTTTTTGCGCTTGACTTTTTCAAGCAGATCCAGCCTGGCGGATTCTTCAATCTTAACAGCGGCACTTAATTCGACTTTGGCCAAGCCTATTTTGCGCCGTGTCGAGTGCGCGTTCATATCCAGATTCTCGAGATCGGTAATCGACAGCCTTTCGCCCTCAAAGAACCTGGCCGAACGATAAATACGGTCAAGATCCTCCCGCCTGTCGGCCAATTCGCGTTCCTTCCCAAGCCGGAACTGCTTCTTTAGCGCGTGCTCCCGCGCCGAGAGATCCATCTCGATTTCCCTGACGCGCTCAACTTTGGAAAGCTTGAACTCGAATTTGCGCATAGCTGGCAGCCTAAGCGTAATGCCGGCAACGGTGATTTTACCAGCTTTCATTGCGGCGCGGCCTGGCGCGTCTCCGCGGCCTGGGTCGCGTACAGCCTTCGGCAGGCGGATGCCGGCCCGACGCGCTACTGAATTTGGCTCACTATGCCGAAGCGCGAGGAGTCCTCAACGCCAGGAAATCCGACAACGCCATATCGTAGTTTTGGCGCTCGTCTATTCCTTGCTTGAAAAACGCTATCAGCTTGTCGATATTGTCCACGGCAAAGTCTATTTTCGGATTGGTGCCGCGTACATACGCGCCGATGTTTATCAAATCCTCCGAGTCCCGGTACGTCGAAAGAATTTCGCGCGCCCAGGCGGCAGTCTCCAATTGCTCCGCCTTTACGATTTCCACCATCACGCGGCTGATGCTGGAAAGCACGTCCACGGGCGGATACTGGTTACGCTCGGCAAGCTTCCGCGACAAAGTGATATGGCCGTCCAAAACGCTTTTGGCTATGTCGCCCACCGGCTCGTTGACATCGTCGCCTTCAACGAGCACCGTATAAAGCCCCGTTATGCTTCCTTTGTCCGTTTTGCCGCAGCGCTCGCACAATTGAGGGATTTTGGCGTAAACCGAAGGCGTATATCCGCGGGTGGTCGGAGGCTCCCCCATGGATAGTCCGACTTCCCTTAGCGCGTACGTATAGCGCGTAAGCGAATCCAAAAGCAACAGCACGTCCTTGCCCTTGTCGCGGAAATATTCCGCGATGGTATGCACAACAAGCGCGCCTTTGACACGCATAATCGGGGATTCGTCGCTGGTCACCGAAACGACAATGCTTCGCTTCAAACCTTCTTCGCCAAGCGAGCCTTCGATAAACTCCCGCACCTCTCGACCCCGTTCCCCGATTAATCCCACGACGTTTACATCAGCGCTTGAATTACGGGCTATCATTCCGAATAGCGTGCTTTTCCCGACCCCGCTGCCGCTGAAAATACCAAGTCTCTGGCCCTTGCCCCAAGTGAGCATGCTGTCAATCACTTTTACGCCGCTGTAAACGACTTCCCGAATCAAAGGACGCTCCAGCGGCCGCGGCGGATCCTGAGCGACATCGCGCCATTCGCTGCAATCAATAAGCGCACCCTTGCCGTCAATCGGCTGACCCATTCCGCCCAAAACTCGCCCCAGCAATCCTTCGCCGCAAAGCACTCGAAATCTGTGACCTGTGGGAACGACGCGAGAGCCCACGGACAAGCTTTCAATATTGGGAAACGGCATAAGCAAGCAAGCGCCGTCTCGGATGCCGACCACTTCGCAAGGTATGCTGTTCGAATGAGGATAGTCGGTTTGAATATGGCAAAGCTCGCCTACAAAAACGCGCGGCATTTTTGCCTGGATTATGAGCGGGCCGACGTCGGTGACCCGCCCCGTAACCACCGGTTCGGCGGCGAAACTTATCGACTTAAGGGCTTTCGCAAGTCCGCTCACGCCCCGCTCTCAAAAAATGATGATTTGTTCTCCGCAGAATCCTCTCCGGCGGCGCAATTATCGAGCCGGTTCATTTCGGTAGTGATTTCGTCCAGATATTCCGCGATCATCCGATCGAAGGTCAAGTCGACACACACGTGGCGGTCGGTCACGATAACGCCGCCGGAGCCGATGGATGAATCCGGCGCAAACTCAAGCTGTCCGCTTCCCAATCCGAGTTCGCGGATCGCCCCCTCGAACATGGGATCTCGTGTTATAACTTCGTACTGCAATGGGTTTACTTTCACAACGAGCCTTGCTCCCGAATCGAAATACCTAAGGCTGTGACTCACAAGCTTGGCGACGATCGACGGCTCGCAAGTAAGCTCCCTTTGAAGAAGCGACCGGCATATAGAGCCGATTGCATTTGCAAGCACCGATTCTAGGCGCTTCAAGTGAGAGTCCCTGAATTCCTCTACCGCATCGGAAGCGCGATTCAACGATGCAAGCCCGGCCATATACTTATGAACAATCTCGTCGCGCACTGATGCGCGAACTGACTCGGCCTCCGATTCCGCAATTGTCTTGGCCTCCGCGGCCATTTTCGCCCTTATCGCGCCTGCCTCTGCCTTGGCTTGGGAGACAATCTCGTCCGCTGTGCGCTTGGCCGCGGCGATTATCATCTCGGACTCGGAGCGGGCATTGGAAACAAGGCTTTCTGCCTTTTGGATGCAACGCTCGACGATGTTTCGAAGCGCCTCTTCACTGTAGCGGCGCAATACGTCGTCCTTTTCCAGAAGCTGGTCCAGCGGATGGTTTGACGGAGGAACGCCGGTACCGCAGGCAAGCCTTCTCGGCGCGCCCGCCACCACGGCATCCCCCTTGAAGTAACCGCGCTTCAATCGAATCTCCGCTAGAGCCGCCGGGCCGACGCCCGCGGTTTTTACCCCAAACCTAATTGCGGATGCGAATGCTAATCCGGCAACCCCTTGCCGTTTAGACGAACTGGTCCTCGCCGCCGCGGACCACGATTATAGCACCACTTTCCTCAAGATGACGCACCACGTTGACGATTCTCTGCTGTGCGTCCTCCACATCACGCAGCCTCACCGGGCCCATGTACTCCATTTCCTCCTGAAGGGTCGCGGCCGCACGCTGTGACATGTTCTTGAAAATCTTGTCCTTTACTTCGTCGGTCGCGTTTTTCAATGCAAGCGACAGGTCCTTGGTTTCAACCTCGCGCAAAATCTGCTGGATCGCCCTGTCGTCGAGCATTTTGATGTCTTCGAATACGAACATCTTCTTCTTTATTTCCTCGGCAAGCTCCGGGTCGGTTTCGTCCAGGTTCTCAAGTATGGCTTTTTCGGTTGCGCGATCCACCCGATTAAGAAGCTGCACAAGCGATTCCAGCCCGCCTACCTTGGCGAACTCGGTTGAAAGAACGGTCGAAAGCTTCTGCTCGATCACTCGTTCGACTTCCCGCACCATTTCCGGGCTGGTTCGATCCATCATTGCGATCCGCTTCGCGACGTCGATTTGAATTTCGGGCGGAAGCCCGGCCATGACCTGAGCGGATTCCTCCGGAGGCAGATAAACGAGAATCAGCGCAATCGTCTGCGGGTGCTCGGACTGAATGGAAGACAGTATCTGCACAGGATCGGTTTTGCGCAGGAAATCGAACGGCGTGGAACGGATAATTCCGGAAAGCTTGGTCAAGATCTCGTTCGCCCGATCCGAGCCAAGCGCCCTATCCAGCACTCCCTTTGCATAACCCACCCCGCCCTGGCTTATGTAACTCTGCGCGAGCAGCATTTCGTAAAACTCCTCCAGTACCGGATCCTGCAACTCCGGAGGCACGCTTTTCATGCTCGCCAGCTCAAGCGTAATGTCTTCGACTTCCTCCTGCGAAAGAGAATTGAGGATTGTGCTCGCGGCTTCCTCCCCCAAGGTGATGAGGAGAATGGCAATCTTCTGCTTTCCGGTTAAGTCCTTTACCGCGACCAACGGATCCTCGCACGGGTGTGGAGCGGGCGCCCGCCCCGGATAACAACTGAAAATATAACATCAATTATCCCGTTTTGCACGGACACTCAAGTTTGAAGCCGTCTGTCAATCCTCTAATCCTCCAAAAGCCAGTTTCGAATGATTTTCACTACTTCCGTTGGATCGTCCCGCACCTGAAGAATTATCTCGTCTTTCATCTGTTGTTGTTTGGTTCGCGGAATCTCCTTAATCCTGCGGACGCCGTATACGTCCACATCGGCACGCTCTTCTTCCGCAGAGGTAATCGCGAGGTCGAGCCGCGGCACCTCTTCGGCAATGTCCATCGCCTCGAATGCCATCTTGATGTTCGGAGAGAACGAATTAACCATTCCGCGAAGCACCAGCAAAGAAATAATCACGATCAGCGCGGCAAGGCCGTACCGGATGTAATCATCCAGTTTTTGCCTTCCCACCGCCCTGCCCACGACTTCGGCTTGAACCGGCGTCACGGGGGCAGGCGGTTTTCCGGTCACCACAATCTTGTCGCCCTCGGTAATTCTTGCACCGATCGCGCTCGCGACAAGCAGCTCCGCCTCGCTTCGCTTCTGCTCGCTGAACTCGGGGTCGGTAATTACTATGCTTATAGAGCGGCCCACAATTGTTCCGCCGGGAAGTTCGGTGGAGACCACTTCCCTGTTATTGTCATATGTCCGGTCAATTGTTGAGCTGGTTTCCTTTTCTGACGTGCTGCCTGTACCTCCGACAACACCCACATAGCCGGGGATATTGGAAGTTGTGCCGGGAACGCCGCCTTCCTCGCCGGATGAAGAGTCCTTTGTGGTTTCGGACATCCGTTCCGTTTTTACAAGCCCTTTATCGCCGGCCGACGGCGTGTAAGTCTCGCTTTGCTTGCTGCTTTTGCTGAAATCGATCTCGACCGTCGCCGCGGCTTCGACCGTTCCCTGGCCGTAGCTTTTTTCAAGCACCTTAATGGCCTTCAGTTCCAGGTCGCGCTCCACCTTGCGCTTATACGCAAGCTGCTCGTCGCTGAATCCCAGCGTGCTTTCCGCTCCATACAGAAGGTTGCCCTCGCCGTCCGTAACCGTGATGTTGTCGTCGGTCAAATTCTCGACGGCGTGGCTCACCAGATGGACTATTCCCTTGACTTGCGAGTCCCTAAGCCTCGTACCCGTCTGGGTATGAATTACAACACTGGCGGAAGCCGGCTCCGGCTCTTCCAGAAACGAATCCGGCTGCGGCATGACGAGATGCACGCGAGCCGATGTCACTTCCGGAAAGCCCATGATCGTGCGAGTGAGTTCGCCTTCGATCGCCCTTTGATAGTCGACGCGCTGCCCCGCTTCCGTGATTCCCATCTTGTTCTTGTCAAAGACCTCGAATCCGACAACTCCTGTTGCCGGCAAACCTTTCCCCGCAAGCTCCACACGCTGCTCGGCAACCCTTTCAGCTTGGACGAAAATGGTTTTGCCGTCCTCCGAAAGCCTGTAATTGACGCGGTCGGCCCGAAGCTCGTCAATGATCCTCGCCGCGTCCCCAGGCGACAAATCGGTGTAAAGGGGCGAGTAGCTGGCAGGTTGCCAGAGCGCGATCATCACGACGAACAGGCTGACGAGCAAAATGAACGCCGCTGTTATGAAGAGCTTGGTCGGCGCGTTCAGCTTGTTAAAAAGCGCTGCGATTCTGTCAACCACCGGTATCACCTCTTCGGGCGGCGGAAAAGAATCGGCCGCCCGGAATGCATCCGTAGGCGGCGGATTTGAAGCGCGGAATACTCTGTCGCGGCACCGGGCCGCAACTCACATTATATTACAATCAATGCAAAAATCCAAGTGTCAAGGAATTGCCGCCTTTCCAAACGGCCAACTGAAAGCGGTTCCTCTTGTGAAGCAGATTTCAAAGTTCGAATGCAGTCAAGTTCATTCCAAACAATAGGGCGGGGCTACAGGTATTGCTTTCGGGGCTTCTGCCCCGGATACCGATGCAAACGATTATGACGATTTCAAGAGTTTGGATTGAAGAAGGCTGCATTGTGTGCGACGCCTGCGAGGACGTCTGCCCGGAGGTGTTTCACGTGCAGGATGACAGCTGCACCGTGCGCGAGGGCGTAAATTACAGTGAGTTCATTGACGCGATCAAAATCGCTGCGGAAGACTGCCCGACCGAAGTAATCAAGTTTGAATAGGCTTTGCATTGTAACGGGGACTCGCCTGCAAAACCGTTATTGCGGTTGTTGCCGCTGATATGGTCCAATCCGCCCTTGCTGCGGGCGATCGAAACCTAGTCAAGCTCCCCGTTCATCGCAGCGATCCATTCTTTCACCTTTGCGTGGTCGCCCTCCGGATCGCCCGGAGTCAAATCCAAGTATATTCGAAAGTGTCTTTCGGCCTTGCTGAAATCCCTGATACGGTAATAGCACAATCCAAGGTTATACTGGGCCGAGGCGGTCTGGGGGCGCACAAGAACCACCTTTTCGAACTCTTCCGCGGCTTCCGAGTAGCGCTCCTGCAGCATCAACGAGCGTCCCAGTGCGAAGCGCAGCTCCACGCCGTCCGGCGAGAGCTTCAGCCCCTGGCGGAGCGACTGCTCGGCGCTTGCAGGTTGGCCGTCGGCGATCTGCGCAAGCCCGTAATACAGCCACGACGCCGGGTCGCCGGAGTCAAGCTCGACAGCCCTGCCCAGCTCCTTCTTGGCGGCTGCGATTTTACCCTCCCGATAAGCGATAACGCCCAGATAGAACCTGGCCGGAGCATACTTCGGCGAGCGGGTGGATAGCTCGGTAAACACGCTCCGGGCTTTTTCGTATTCCGCCTCGGCGAAGTGCAGCCGGCCCAGGGCGTCCCTGGCCCGCAAATAATCCGGAGACTGCTTCAGGCACTTGTCGAGCGCGTCCTTGGCGGCCTTGCGCTGCTCCTTGGTCGTTTCGATGCCGCCCTGCATCGCCGTCACGATGCGCAGTCCCTGATTGCACAAAAGCCACGAATCCACCGAATACGGCTCGCCCTGGTCCAGGTAGTCACGCTCGGCGTCCGTAAGCGCGGCGCCGATGCCGGCGAGCAATTTGAAGCTGATTTCGCTTACAAGAGCAGGCAGAAGCGACTGCGAGCCTCCCGCGCTCGCGCTGACGACCGCCTTGCCCTCCATGTCGAACACCGTCGCACTTACGTCCGCGAACGACGATTTCAGATTGACCACGCCGGTCACGGCGTAATTGGCGCCAAGCGATTTGGCCACCGGAATTAAAGCATCCTGGGCGGAAATGCCCGGCGATTCCAGAAATTTCCCGCCCGCCGCCTTGGCGAGCGTTTCCATCGTGACGGCGCGCACCGACTTCAGCCGGTAGTAGTCATCCACCAGGCGCGCCGCTACTCCGAATCCCGCGGCCGCTCCTTCATCCGGCATCGCGGCCGTTCCCGCGAACGGCGCGACCACGATGAGCGGAATCCCCAGCATCGTGCCCCTCGCGCCGGGCTGTTTGGGAGCTTCCGGCAGCTCGACAAGCACGTCCTCGGCCAGCATCTCGTCGGGAGAGGATGCGGGCGCGGCAGCTGCGTCCGCCGAAGCGGACTGCGGCGCCGCGGCGAGCGCCAGAATTAATGCGAACAATAGCGCAAAGCGGTGAATCATCGGCCGGATTCTAGCACCAGCTAGACGGCGCGGCTTGCATTCGCGTTCTGATCGAACCCATGCGCAAACGGAAACTATTCCTTTCCCCCGCCGTTTTCTCCGTCCGATGCATCGTCCCCGGACTCGGACTCCTGCTGCATCTGCTGTTCGCGCTCGACGAATTGCTGCACCACCAGCGGCAATTCCTCGAATTCCGTGTCAGGCATCTGAACAAAGTATGCGGGATCGGCGCGCTGCGCGATTTTGCCGAGCGCGGAAACCTCACCCGCTTTTATCGTCACGCGGGTTTCGACGGGCAATCTCCCGCGAGCTCCCACGGTTACACGGTACTCGCCCGGCGGAAGTTCGAGGGACAGCGGAACCGGATTAGAGCCGAGGTCGGTGCCGTCCGGCGCGATTATCCTCGCATAAGACAGCGGAGCGAGGTTGTCTATAACCAGCCTGCCCCCACCAAGCGCGGACGAAAGCTCCGGAAGCGACTCGCGCTCCGTCGGAGTGAGAACCGCGCCGCCCGCGACGGGAGGGGCCGCGGCCTCGTCCCGCGCTTCCGCGCCGAAACGCGCCGACGTGCAAAGCGCGTAATCCTTGACGGAAAGGGTCACAGCGGCGGCCTGCGGCTCCTGCCTCGCGCCCAGCCGCGCCGCGAATACGCGCACCCTGTCCCTCGCGTAAACGAACAATTCGCCGACCGACAGAATCCCGTCCGAATTCGCGTCGCCGAAGCTAGACAGCCCTTCGACGACGTAGTAAGTGAATAATCCGCTTTCGAGATCTGCGACTTCCAGGCTGGGCTGGTCGTGCGCGCTCGCGGTAAGCACGACCTTTCCGGTGACGCTCGCAAGTTCGCCCCAGAAACTGTCGCCGCGCGCGGCGGCCGCGCTCGCGCCGAGCGAGCGCCCGCCCGGCGTGCCGCTGAAGCACGCGTCCAAAATGGTCACCACGTGCTCGCATGGAAGATACGCGATCATCTCCGCGACCTCGTTCATCGAAACCGCGGTATCCGCAAGCAGGTCGCGTTTCGCATCGGACGGCACCAGAAAGCGCTTGACGCCGTCCTTTTCCGAGTCGTCCTTCACCGGCCATCCGTGCCCGCTGAAGAAAACGATCGCAAGATCGCCCCGCCCCGCCTGCTCCGGCAGCCAGGTTCCCAGCGCGAACCGGATGTTCGCCGCGGTCGGCCGCAGGTCGCCGTGTGCTGCCAGCAAAAGCGCGTTTTCGCGGCGGAACGCGGCTCCGCCGCCTCCGCCGTTTCCGCCCGCCCCGAACGAACGCGTTAGCGCGCCCAGCATCGCGCGCGCATCGCGCCCGGAGAACGAAAGATCCGGCAGCGCGGGATCGGCGTATTCGTCCGCGCCTATGAGCACCGCCCAGACGTTGCGATGCGACGGCGGCGGCACGACCGCCGGGACGAGTACGTCCGCGGCGCAGAACGCGAGCAGCGCAAGTGCGAGCGCCGCCGCGAAGGGCCAAGCATGCCCGGCGGACGCACGGAAAGCCGGTTTTGGATCGCAAAAGATGACGGGGATTGTAACGCAGGCGAAACGGATTGGTTTAGCCGGCTTCCGCGCGCGTCCCTTCCTACATCATCGCCACCCCAACGGGTGTCGCTTCGCTTGCCCGCCGGGGAACCGTCTCGTTCCGCTTAAATCCAGCGCGCCGCGGTCGCTTGGCAGCGCAATCGTGTTTTCGGAATAAGTCGGATTCCTGTGGCTGATATAGCCCGGCTCTCCAGAGCGGGGAACCTCGGAAACCGTCGTCTGGGCCATGACTGTCGGCGCAGCGCCGTTGACGAGAAAGGAGGGCTGGCGTCCCGCCAGCAATCGCCCGCAGGGACGGCGGGCCTCCTTACCCTTGGCGGCTATCGCTTCGGTGTCTCCGGCTGCGGAAGTGCTTGGGTTGTACGTCCTGCGGGACGGGGATATCTCGTCGGTTACGTTTATGAACTGCGTGGCGGAATTCGTCTGCACCTGCTGGCTCTCGACCGGCCGCAGCGCATGCGGATGGTTCGTCCACGTGGGAGCGGTATTGCTGTTGGTTGCGTCTATGTTCCCCACAAGCTGAAGGCCGTTGCGGATGCGCCAATTAATTAATGTGCATTTCTGCATTATTTAATTTCTTGACAATGATCGCTATTAGCAAATTTAACTGGTATGAACATCATTGCTGCGTTCATTAATATTATTGTAAGAATAAATGGCCAAGTGACCCAAGGAGGATCAGCAAACTCGTGATAGTATAAAGCAATATAAAAAGCGTAACATAGGGCAACAAATGATAGACAATTGCTTACAATGGACATTTTCTCGCTTGCATTAGATTTATATTTTGCCAAATAAGGCTTAGTTAGTATCCAAATCAGTATAAACGGCAAAAGGAAAAGGCCTGCAAACTGAGTGTACAACTAGCCTTCATGTCTGACGTATAATAGGTTTTCAGGCAAGGAGGTATGGAATGGCAGAAGCAGCGGTGAAGGCGAAGGCGAAGGTTGGATCCA
>JABRWB010000009.1 GCA_039961635.1 bacterium | reverse complement strand
TCTTTACTACGACAAGCCGGAAAAGCTTGCGGAAATCAGCCGCGGCCTGGGCGACGCCATGCGGGGCCTTTCCGCAAAGGCGCTTCCGGAAGAAGAAAAGCTTGCAGCAAGGGGGTGGTAAGCAAGTTATTTGGGCGTTTGGTAAACAGGTTCACGGGTTGATCTCCGGATTCCAAAACGCGCCGACAACCGGCCGGAACATTTTTGCCCGGAAAACCGAACAGCCAATCAGCCAAACGGCTTGAGAACTAGGTCTATGTCCGAGTCATTCGTCAATCTGATTTTCGTCGTTCACAACCATCAGCCGGTCGGAAACTTCGACCATGTATTCGCACAGGCGGCGGACGAAGCTTACCTGCCGTTTTTGCGGATGCTCCGCGATTATCCGGACATCAAAGTCGGGCTTCACACATCGGGCTGTCTTTGGGACTGGCTCGCATCAAGCCGGCAAGAATATGTTGAGCTGGCGTCCGAGCTTCATCACCAGGGCCGTCTGGAATTCCTCGGCGGAGGATATTACGAGCCGATACTCACCGCTATTCCGCCGAGGGATCTTCGCGCCCAATTCGCAAGGATGGACGGATTTTTGACGCGGAACTTTGGAGTCGTTCCGGAGGGATTTTGGTGCACCGAGCGGGTCTGGTCGCCCGCTTTGCCGTATTTTCTCGCCGGCACGGGCAAAAAGTACACGCTTCTGGATGACAACCACTTTATATGCGCAGGAAAATCGCAGGGCGATTTGCTTCGCCCGCTTAAAACAACGTACCTGGGCCAGGAAATTTCGCTCTTCCCCATAAGCGAAAAGATGCGCTACCTGATCCCCTTCCGCGAAGTAAACGAAATCGAGGACTACCTGCGCTCACAATCATCGCCCGATCCTTGGCGGGTCGTCGTATTCGGCGACGACGGTGAAAAATTCGGCGTATGGCCTGGCACGGCCGACTGGGTTTGGAAGCGCGGATGGATGCGCAGATTTTTGGAAATGCTTTCAGCCAACGCCGGCTGGATAAAAACCGCACTTCCCGGCGAGTTTTTGCACGAGCACCCGCCTGTGGACACCGTCCACATACCATCCACAAGCTATCGCGAGATGACCGGATGGGCGCTCCCTGCGCCCGCAGCCCGCGATTTTGAAAGAGCGTGGAACGAAATCAAGGACAATCCGGAACGTGAAGTGGAACGGCGCTTTTTGCGCGGAGGCCATTTCGACAACTTCTTTTCCAAATACGAAGAAAGCGACCGGATGGAGCGCGAGATGCTTTACGTTTCCGCGCTTCTGGACGCGCTGCAGCCGAAGCTCCAGCCCCGTATCGCCGAAGAGGCGGAAAGGCTGCTGCATGAAGGCCAGTGCAACTGCGCATACTGGCACGGCGTATTCGGAGGACTATACCTGAATTACCTGCGGCACGCGGTGTACCGAAATCTCGTCTCATCCAAGCGGCTCTTGCTCGAACACGCGGCAAAACCACAAACCATCGAATTTAACGGATTCGCCAGGCTTCGCGCGGGAGACATCGCCGCGGAAATTTGCACGCGAACGGGCTGCATTGAGTCAGTGGATTTTCTTCCCGGGGCCACGCGAGTAACCGACGTACTTACCAGGCGCTACGAGAGCTATCACGAGGGCGTTTCACACGGCAAATTCACCAACGACTACGATCACGAAAGCATTCACGGCGATGTGCGCGTCAAGGAAGCCGGGCTTTCCGAGTACCTCGCGTACGATTTGCGGCCGAGACGCTGCTTCGACGTATTTGTTTTCAAACCGGGCGTGAGCGCTGAATCTCTTGTTTCGTCGTCTTGCGAGACGCTTGAAGCGGAGCCGCAGAGGCCGTTCCGTTGCGAAATCATATCCAAAAGCGCTTTTGCGGCTTCGTTAAGAGGCGCGATGGCGCTGATAGACGATCTCGGCTCACTTGAAATCGAAAAAAAAATCGAGCTGTCCGAGACGGATAACGCGGTCGAAGCGGGGCTGACAATCCGGTTCGGAGCACTCAAATCCGAATTCGACGCGGAAATCTGTGTGCTTTGGAATTTCGGCCTGCTTGCAGGCGACTCGCCGGACAGGTATTACGAGCTTGACGGCAAAAGGCTTAAGCTGTCGTCTTTCGGAGAGCTGCACGGCGGCTCGAAACTGTCGATGGTGGACGAGTGGCAGGGTCTGCGAATCACGGTTTACTGCGCGAAGGCAGGAGCTGATTTTATTTATTACCCGGTCGAAACCGTCAGCGCTTCCGAAGGCGGGCTGGAGCGAACCTACCAAGGAAGTGCGATAATGCTTTTGCGGCGCGAAAAACTATCACCTACCCGCCCCGATCTGAAGTGGAAGCATTCTGTTACCATTAAGCCGCTTTGAAACGAGCCAAATCATGTCCAAGAAATTGAAAGCCGAGCTTCTTTCCCTAACCAAGGCCGAGCTGCTCGAACGCATTCGGGCGCTTGGTTTTACCGGCTACTCCCGGTTTAAAAAGGAAGAGCTGGCCGACCTGATAATCGCGCACTCGAAGCAACCCAAAACCGCCAAGCCTGCCGCAAAGAAAGCGGACAAGGAGTCTGCGCGCGCGCAGGAATCGCGCTCTTTAAAGCCGCGCGGATCCAAAGAACCAGCCAATGGAATCGCGATTCAGCATCCCAGCGCCTCGCCGAGCGCGCGGCGGTACGGGAGTCGAGGCGCGCCTGAAGCGGCTACGGATGCGGCAACTCCGGAAAAACCGGCCGATTACGGAAAGGAGGAAATCACGCCGCCGGCGATTTGGCCCGACAGAGACGCCCTTCCCGAACGCTATGGCGTGGACGTGCTTGTGGCCTTGCCCAGAGATCCCGAGCATATGTTTTGCTTCTGGGAAATTTCAGGAGACACGCTCGGAGCGCTTGCATCCGAATTCGGCGATTCAAAATGGAACTCAAGACGCATGGTGCTTAAACTCTTGCCGAAGGAACGCGACGGACGGGAAGGTTCGCCGGCACAAACGCTGGACGTTTACGGCGAAACGGGGCGCTGGCACATCGCATTGCCGGAAAGCGCCCGCGGAAAGCGAATAGGGCTTGAAATCGGATTTTTCTTCACGGACGGAAGCTACCGCAAGGTTCTTTCAAGCGAACCCGTGGAAATCCCCAGGGGCGCACCGGATGAAGGCGGAAAAGTAAGGTTCATGCTGGTCAAGCCCGCGCGCGCCAAGTCGCGCGCGCGGATTGAATCTTTGGAAACCAGGACTTTCCACCGTCACGATTCCATAAAAGCTCTTAGGCGGGAGGTGGAAAAGTCCGTCGCAAAGCGCCGCCGGGAGCTTGGAATTTCCCCGGCTCCCCAAGGCGCAAGTGAGCTCGGCCGGTTTTCACAAGGAGAAAGTGAAAACTCGTAATATGCCGCTGGAACAGATATGAATGCTGTTAATGTTGCCAAGTCTGGTAAAGGACTACCGGATGGATAACGTACTCACGATAATCATGGCGGGCGGCAGGGGCGAAAGGCTGATGCCCCTGACGAAAGACAGATGCAAGCCGGCGGTGCCGTTCGGCGCGCGTTACCGGATAATAGACTTTGTACTATCCAATTTCATCAACAGCGGATTCCTGAAAATCAAGGTTTTGACTCAATACATGTCCGACTCGCTGATCGCGCACATTCACCGCTGCTGGAACATTTCGGGCGTTCTTGACTATTACGTTGACGCGGTTCCAGCTCAACAACGGACCGGCGAAGATTGGTATCTCGGCACCGCCAACAGCGTTTACCAGAACCTCGACCTCATCCGGTCGGTAGCGCCCGACCATATTGCCGTTTTCGGCGGCGATCACATTTACAAGATGGATGTCCGCCAGAAATACGAGGAGTTTCTTATAAGCGGCGCGGACGTAATGGTCAGCGTGCTGCCACATCCCAGGAGCGAATCGAGCAGGTTCGGAATCGTTAAAGTGGACGACGACTGGAACATCGTCGAATTTTTGGAAAAGCCCGAAGATCCGCCTTCGATGCCGGGCAATCCCGAAATGTCGCTCATCAGCTTAGGCAACTACTTTTTCAAATATCCGATACTGCGCGAAGTGCTTGAAAAGGACATGGCGGACAGTGAAAGCCGCCACGATTTCGGACAAAACATAATCCCGCGGATGGTCGCCGAAGGCTACCGCGTAAAGGCCTACGATTTCAGCAAAAACAGAGTCCCGGGCGAGCCGGCAGGCTCGCCCTACTGGCGCGACGTGGGCGACGTGGACACCTACTACGACGCCAATATGGACTTGCGCTCCGTCAGCCCGATGTTCAACCTGTACAACAGGAGCTGGCCGATCCGCAGCCTGAACCGAAACCTCCCGCCCGCGAAGTTTGTTTTCGCGGACTGGGCGAAGCGATACGGACAGGCGGTTGATTCAATCGTGGCGTCGGGAACGATAATCAGCGGAGCGACCGTCCGCGACTCCGTCATCGGCTCGAACGTGTTCGTTCATTCGTTCGCTCATCTTGAAGGCTGCATCATCCTCGACCATGTGGATATCGGGCGGCATGTCAAATTGCGCAGGTGCATTGTCGACAAATACACGCGGGTGGAGCCGGGATGCGAAATCGGTTTTTACCGGGAGCGCGACGAGCAAAGATTCACGGTTACTCCCGCCGGAGTCACTGTTCTGCCCAAAAACGCGATTATCAAGGCTGACGGCCAGGTGCTCGACTTGATCACCGGGCGGGAAGTTTATCCTCCCCTCTGGCAGGAGCAAGCAGGATAACGATTCAGGGACGATAGGTTTGGAGATTTCATATGCCGAAAAAACTCAAGGTGCTTTTCATTTCCCCCGAAGTCGTGCCTTTCTGCAAAACGGGCGGCCTTGCCGATGTCAGCGGCGTGCTCCCCGTGGAGCTTGAAAGACTTGGCGCGAAGGTAATCGTAGTCTGCCCGTATTACAGGCAGGTGCGCGAATACTTCGAGCGAACCGGCCAGGCGCCCGCCGTACTTAACGAGGAAACTACGCTATGGATGGGCGGAAGGCTCCAGCACTACAGGATTCTCGAATCGAAACTCCCAGGCAGCAAGGTACAGATTTGCTTTCTCGATTTTCCGGCGCTCTACGACAGGGCGGAGCTGTACCAGGAAAAGGGGCAGGATTACTGGGACAATTTTTTCCGGTTCGCGTTTTTCTCGCGCGCGGCGCTCGAGCTGGCGAGAACGATCGAATTTGCGCCCGATATCGTGCATTTGCACGATTGGCAGGCGGCGCTGGCGGCGGTTTACTTGGCCACGCTTTTCACGGGCGATCCCGTTTTGGGCGGCGCCTCCACGGTACTGACTATTCACAATCTGGCATACCAAGGCTTATTCGAGCATGTCTATCTCGCCAGCGGCGATTTGGGATACGAACTTTTCACCCATGAATTGCTTGAATTCTGGGGCTCGATAAACGTTCTCAAGGGCGGCATCGCATACGCCAATGCGATAACGACCGTCAGTCCGACCTACGCGAAGGAAATCCAGACAGAAGAATACGGATACGGTCTTGACGGCATTCTTCGCCACAAAAGCGCATCGCTGACAGGCATTTTGAACGGGATCGACTATCTGGTATGGAATCCGGAGACGGATCCCTTGATTCCGCACAAGTTCAGCCGGGAGGATGTGCGCGGCAAGCAAAAATGCAAAGCGGCGCTCCAGAAGGCGATGGGATTGCCCGTATCCGACGATGCGTTCCTGATAGGAATGATTTCCCGGCTTGCAGATCAGAAGGGATTCGATCTTGTTGAAGAGCGGTTTCCGGAAATGATGAAAATGAACGTTCAGATTGTTCTTTTGGGAACGGGCAAGCCGGAATACCACGCATTTTTTGAAGATATGGCCAAGAAATATCCAAGGAAGTTTGCGGTCAAGCTGGGTTTCGACGAAGGACTTGCGCATCTCATCGAGGCCGGTTCCGACGCTTTTCTGATGCCATCGCGATACGAGCCTTGCGGGCTGAACCAGCTTTACAGCCTGCGATACGGCACGATTCCGATAGTCCGGGCAACCGGGGGGCTGAAGGACACGATTACCAACGCAAGCAAGGCGAACATCAAGTCCGGCAAGGCGACGGGATTCGTCTTCGAAAAGTACGACGGCGGCGAAATGATGAAAGCCGTGGGTAAGGCCGCGGCGCTGTACGAACACGATGCGGAGCTTTGGGAAAGGCTTGTGCACAACGCGATGTCCAAAGATTACTCTTGGGGGGCGAGCGCCAAAAAGTACATGAAGCTGTTCACTTCTCTGGCAAAATAGCTACGGGAATTTTTCCCTGAAACCGGCTTGCGGATGCAACGAAATCGCTTTTGAGCGGTCTTTAGAGGCGCCAGCCCGGCCCGCGCTTCCCGCGGGCGGCGGGCTGAATCAGCGTTTGCGGAAGGGTATAATTCTATTCCTTTCGCTTGGTGGTGTGAAATGGCAGGTGTAAAGCGCAAGTTTTTGCTGGCAGCGGTGGCGATCGCGTTCTTCGCGATTGCGGCAACCGTGTCGGCATATTTCATTAAGTCCTACGGCGAATCCAAAAAACGCGAAGAGCAGCTTCGCAGGGAATTCGCCGAACTAAAGAAAAGCGTCGAAAACGAACGGGGCGTCGCGAGGGCGGATAGGTTGGCCAAGGAGGGCAATGTGGACGCCGCCATAGCGATGCTTGAAAACGGGCTGACCGGCTCCGGGACTGCGCCGGCAACGCACGTGGCTCTTGGCGACCTTTACTTGAAAAGCGGGCGCAGGGAAGACGCCATAAGGGAATATGAAAAGGCGCTTGAATCCGATCCGAATAACGCAGAAGTGCTTAAAAAGCAGATTGACCTGCTTGTCGAGGACGAGCGGATAGGCCGCGCCTGTGAAAAGCTGGAAAAGCTTCTGGCCATAGATCCGAACGATACGGACACCAGATTAAGATTGGCCAACTTCCAGTTCGAAAACCGCGATTACACGCTGGCTTCCGAAAACTATTCGAAAGTGATCGCTTTGAAGGGCGACGACCCGGTCGCGCTGCAGGGGCTTGGACACATAGCGCTTTACCAGAACAACTCGAACAGGGCGATGGATTTCTACACCCGCGCTGTAGCGGTCGATCCGTCGCTGGCGGAATCCTGGTATTTTCTCGCGCGAATTCGCTTTCGCAACGAGGAATACGCGGACGCGGCGATTGCGATGCGTAAAGCGTTGTCGCTCAACTATCCGGACCCCGAGCTTCGCTTGATGCTCGCTTACGCGCTTGAATACGACGGCAAGATTCAGGACGCGATTAAGGAATTCAAGCGCTTTTTGGCCGAGAATCCCGAACATCCGGATGCAGGCACCATTCAGCTTCACGTCAGCCAGCTCGAATTCTGGGAAGCTCCGCCGCACGACGAATCGCAGAATGTTCCCGCGACCGTGGACATTTGGGGCCGCGAGGTAACGCCCGGGAATCCGGAATCCCGTCCGGAGCCTCCTCCTGGAATGCCCGGCGTCAGCGGAATCGGCGGCTAGCCTGCCGGATTAAACCTGTATTGAACCCCGGAAATCGGAGATGCTTCTGAAACCGTTTTCGGCCATATAACCGCGGATGCCTGAAAGCACTTTGCCGCAGCAATCCGGATCCAGCCACAGTCCTGTTCCGATTGAAATCGCGGTGGCGCCCGCGATGATAAATTCCAAAGCGTCCTGCGCGGTGACAATCCCGCCCTGGCCGACAATTGGAAGCTTGGTCGCCCTTGCGCACTCCCAAACCATTCTCACCGCTATCGGCCGTATCGCGGGGCCGGACAAGCCCGCCGTCGGCTTGGCAAGCTGGCTCCTGCGCGTTTGGATATTTATCGCCATTCCGCTGATCGTGTTGATTACGCTTATCCCGTCCAGCCCGCACGCTTCGGCGACTTTCGCTTGAAGCGTTATGTCGGTGACATTCGGAGTAAGCTTGCCGATTAGCGGCTTGTCCGTGGCCTTGCGGCAAGCCGAAAACAGCGCTTCGGCCACTGCGCAATCCTTGCCGAATTCCATCCCTTCGCCTTCGACATTCGGGCACGAAATGTTCAATTCGTAGCCCGGCGCGCCCGCCGCTTCCTCGATTTTTTCAATCACGGTCACGTAATCGCGCACGGTGTGCCCGACCACGTTGACTATCCAAACCGTGCCAAGACCGTTTAAAAACGGGATTTTGTCTTTAATAAAGGCGTTCACGCCCGGATTCTGCAATCCGATCGTGTTCAGCATTCCGGCGGGCGTTTCCCAGATCCGCGGTGTCGGATTGCCGAGGCGCGGCTCGGGACTGACAGCCTTGGTGAAGAACGCGCCGAGAGTGGAAACGTCGAAAAGATCGCTGTATTCCTCTCCGTAGGCGAAGCAGCCGGACGCGGTGGTCACCGGATTTTTAAGCGTCAGCGGGCCGATTTTTACGGACAAATCGGGGATAAATTCAAGTTTTTTGGCTGATTCCATCGCCGCGATTATATACCCGCCCCCGTGCATTTTGCCCCAAAAAAGAAGAACAGCCCGAATGGTAAAACGAAATCGAGCACTTTCGGCGCGTTTTATTTGGGAAACGCTTCACAAATTTGCGCGCGGCCGCGCGCGGCGCTATATTGAGCGGGACGGCCTTCAAGCCGCCCTATGTCATTTTTCGGGAGAGAACCATGGCCAAGTTCGACATATCCTTCGAAAAGCTGCCCCTGCCCGCCTCGGGCGAAAAATTCACATTCGATTCTCATGGAGATCCGGTCACTCCGGACAATCCGATCGTCTGCCTTATCGAAGGCGACGGCATCGGGCGCTCGATCGGCGGCGTGCCGGGAATCACGGAAACCTCTGTCAAAGTAATCGACGCGGCGGTGCAAAAATCATACGGCGGCAATCGAAAGATTGAGTGGTTCAAAGTGCATGCCGGCGACGCATCGCGCGAGATTTACTTCCCCAACGTGACAGACGATCAACTCAAAGGTCTTCCTCCTCAACGCCAGCGCGATTGCTATCTACCGGAAGACACACTGAAGGCAATCGATTACTTCAAAGTGGCCCTTAAGGGTCCGCTTACCACGCCGATAGGAGGAGGGTTTTCGAGCATAAACGTCGCGCTGCGCCAGATTTTCGATCTATACGTCTGCCTGCGGCCCGTACGCCACTACCCGGGAGTTCCGGCGCCGAATATAAACGCGCACAAGGTTGATATGCACCTTTTCCGCGAAAACTCGGAAGACGTGTATATGGGCGTCGAAGAAGTGGGCGGAAGCGAACGGGCGCAGCGGATAATCAACCTGCTCAACGAGGAGCTGGGCTACAAGGACAGACTGGCGCAGCCGATAAAGCTGTCATCCGGCATCGGAATCAAGCCCATCAGTCCGGAAGGCACAAAACGCCTGGTTCGCCGCGCCATCAAGTACGCGATAAATCTCAAGCTGCCGTCGGTGACATTGGTGCACAAGGGCAACATCATGAAATTCACCGAAGGCGCGTTCAAGAATTGGGGCTACGAAATCGCCAAGGCGGAGTTCCGCGACAAAATCGTGACGGAAGACGAGCTTTGGGCGGAGGATGCCGCCCCCCGGGGCGGCGCGGCCAAAGGCGACGCAAACGGCAGAATAGTCGTCAAAGACCGCATCGCGGACAGCATGTTCCAACAGGTGCAGCTCCGTCCCGACGAGTACAGCGTCATCGCGACCCCGAATCTTAACGGGGACTATTTGTCCGACGCGCTGGCGGCTTGCGTCGGCGGACTGGGACTCGCGCCGGGAGCGAATATCGGCGACGGTGCGGCGATATTCGAAGCGACTCACGGCACCGCGCCCAAGTACACAGGTCAGGACAAGGCCAATCCCGGCAGCGTAATCCTCTCCGGCGTCCTGATGCTCAAATGGATGGGCTGGGTCGAGGCGGGCGAGCTTATCGACCGCGCCATTGGGGAAACCATCCGCGAAAGCGCGGATGCGGCCGCGCGCGGAGAGTGGGACAAGCTGTTCGTGACCTACGACATCGCCCGCCAGTTCGAAGGCGGAAGCGAAAAGTACGGCGTGAAAGCTAGCAAGTTCGGAGAGCGGATAATCGAGCATCTCGCGTAATCCGCGCCTCGTCGGGTACCGGATTGTATGTCCGAGATAAGGCGATATTCCACCGGCAACGTTTGGGAAGAATCCGTCGGATTCAGCCGCGCGGTCAGAATTGGAAACACCATATTGACGGCGGGCACCGTCGCGGCCGACGAAACGGGCAAAATCCACGGCTCGGACTGCTATGCGCAGTGCGTTTACATCTTCCGCAAGCTCGAAAAGGCGCTGGCCGCCCTCGGCGGCAATTTTGGAGACGTCGTTAAAACGACCTGTTTCCTTGTCGATTTGAAAGACTCCGAAGGATTCACGAGAGCGCACGGCGAGATATTCGGCGAAATCCGGCCGGTCGCGACCTGCGTCCAGGTTGCGGGGCTGTTCGGGGAAGGAGCGCTGGCCGAAATCGAACTCGTCGCGGTCGTCCGGGAGGCGTGAACCGGATTGCAGCAGATTCGTCTTTAATCCCCAGCGGGGGGAAAGCCGCCCTGTGCTAAACTACCCGCTCGATTTTTCTCAACCAAAGAGGTGATTGACTTGAGGATTGCATCTTACGCATTCCTGATGATTGTGCTTCTCGCGGTGCTGTTCGGCTGTCCGAAGGCCGAAGAGGAACCTGCGGACGACGGAATGAACGTCGGCTCCACGACCGCGACCACGCCGCCCGCCGGCGCGGATTCCGCGGCTGAAGGCGAAATTCCCGCCGCCCCGGAGGGCGTGGTTTCGGCGGCCGGAATGCAAAAACAGAAGGACGCCGAAGCGGCCGGCAAAGGCGAAGGTTCAGAAGCCGTCCCGCCCGCGGGCGATGGTACTGAAGGAACAACTTCCGAAGGCGGTGCGGGAAATATGGTGGTACTCGAAACGACGAAGGGCAACATTGTAATTCAGCTTCATCCGGAATGGTCGCCAAAGGGAGTGGAGCATTTCAAAGAGCTCGTCAACGCGAAGTTTTACGACGGCGCGCCATGGTTCCGCGTAATCGAAGGTTTCGTGGCCCAGTGCGGAGTGGCTGCGGATCCCGCTCTCAATGAAAAATGGGGCGATCTGACGATCCCGGACGAGCCGGTCGTCCAAGGCAACAAGCGCGGCACCGTTGTGTACGGCAAGACCGGCGCTCCCAACAGCCGCAGCACCCACATTTTCATCAATTTCGTGGACAACTCTGCCAACTTGGACCGCCAGGGCTTTTCCGCGTTCGGAGAAGTTGTCGAGGGTATGGATGTCGCGGACAAACTGACCCGCTGCGAGTATGTCGACCAGATGGGTCTTGCGGCCGCGGGCGGAATGGACAAGTTCAAGCAGCAGTTTCCCGATGCGGACTACATCCTGAAGGCGTATTTCAAGTAATCCGGCTTTCGGCCAACCGCCGGCGGGCGCTCTGCCCGCCGGTTTTTTTTTCAGCGGTACGCGGCGAACTTGAGTTCGTCAGACGCCGCGTTTACGTACGCCACCATCGGGACGCCGTTGACAGCCACCATAGAAGGCCATCCGCCGTCCTCGCCCAATCCCGATTCGATCGTCTGCGGCGGCCGCCAGACTGCTCCGTTCGCGTCGTTCGAGCGCGCGAACATTACGGCGTCGCTTGATAAATCGAAGTACGCGAAACAAGGCGTGCTGCCCATTATCGCGGCTGATATCCGCGTAGCGAGTATCGCCGGCTCGACCGCGGCAACCGGCGCCGCCCAAACGGTCCCGTCGTAGGCGAGCGAGCGCAAATATCGCACCTGCTGCAACGACGCGTGCCAGTAAACGACCGCGGGATATTCATTTACAGTTATAAGAGCGGGAAACAGCCCCGCGTCGCCGGAATTGTCCAGCGAATCGGGCCTTCCCCAGACGTCGCCCGACCTGTCCTCGCAGCGCACGAACATCAGCCGCGTGTTCGTCGCATCCCAGTACGCGATCGCCGGATTTCCGCCGACCGTCTCGAGCGAGGGATATACACCCGTATCGCCGGCCCCGCCCGAATCCACGACTATCGGCTCGCCCCAGTTTCCATCGCGGTCTATCACGCTTGAAAACATCAGGTCGCCGTCCGCCGCGTCGTAATACGCGACACCGGGAAGCACGTATTCAAGCGGCCAGAATTCCCGCGAAACCCAGTCGAGCGAGCTGTAGTGTCCGGTGTCCGCGCCGGCGTCTATCGTAACCGGGTCTCCCCAAACGGTGCCCTGTGTGTCATCCGCGCGTATGTAAAGCAAATTGCCCTGAACATTGCGGTAGGTTATCCCCGGCCGCAGGTCGCCCGCCAAGCTCGGATAAAAACCGCCCCCGTTGTCGTGAATAACGGCCGGCTCGTCCCAGGTCGCTCCGTAGATGTCGAGCGCTCGGACGTACATCAAGTTGCCGCCTTTCCGGAAGCTGATCGCGGGCAGTCCGTCCACCATCGAAAGCGAAGGATATGCAAAGGGATCGAAAAGCGAGTCCACCGTCACGATACGCCACTCGCTGGGATAATTGACGACGACGCTGGTCGCCGCCTGGTTCCATGCGTATTCGTCGTCGGTGACGCGCACGGTCGGGCTGAAAGTGCCCGGCTCGGTGTAAGTGTGATCCACCGAAGCCAGCGTCCCGGAATCGTAATCGAAAACCGCGTCGCCCTCCCAGTCCCACTCGTACCGGATTATCGAGCCGTCCGCGTCCGGATCGTACGACGCCGAGGCGTCCATAAAAACCAGAAGCGGGGACTCGCCCTCCTGCGGGATCGCCTGTATTTGCGCGACGGGCGGCGTGTTGACCGCCGCGGGGGTGACAGTCAACTCGAAATCGTAAGTGTCTGCGCCGGCATCGTTGGTAACAGTGAGCGAAGCCTGGTAATTGTCGGGCGCGCCGAGTGTGACCGTCGGAGAATCTTCATCGGACGCATCCGGAGAAGCCCCCCCCCCGAAATTCCATGAATACGAAAGCGGCGGATCGCCCTCGACGCTTGCGGTGAACTCGACCACCTGTCCGGCTTCGCCGGACAGAGGTTCGACCGAAGAAATCACCGGCGGCGCTGGACCGGCGACGATCGTGAATGTGCCGGTGTAAAGGTCGTATCCCGATTCGTTTTCCGCCTTCACCGCAAGGTATTGCCCGCCGGGGGAAGAGGGAAGGGTTACGGTCAGCGGTTCTCCCGAATTCGAATAAAAACCTCCCGGCACCTGCCATTCCATATAGTATTGCGCATTGCATTGAACATCGGCCGATATCGTGACCTCCGCGCCCGCGGTTCCGGAAAGAGGCGAAATAGATATGATGTCCGGCACGGATTCGAGATCGAGCACGTTGCTTTGCGCGCCCAGATTGCCCTGCCCGTCCTCGGGAACGATGTACAAGAATCTGTCGGGGCTTGGAATTTGCGCGGAAAGCAAACCGCCCGCGCCGATTGAGGACGGAACCAGCGGCACAGCATCAAGCTCGCGGTATCCCGAATCCGCGGAATCGGACGTCATCACGCGGTACGACGCGACCGTAGCAAGGTAATTGATCGCAATCGGAGTCACGTCGCTTACTCCGATTTCGCCGTTCCCGTCGCCGTCGATCGGGCGCTCGGTATCGTCGTTGACCCCGTCGTCCGTGTCGGCGAGAAAATTGATCGCGATAGGCGTGATGTCGGACACTCCGACTTCGCCGTTTCTGTCGTAATCTCCCGTGTTCCGGTATGTCCACTCCAACCGCATTCCGGAGAACCGGTTCAGTCTGAGGTCGGTTACCCTTCCCGCGTCTCCGGACGGGGCAGTGGACGCCATCCTGCCTGTATCGCGGGACTTCAGTGCATCGATCAGCGCGTCCTTAAGCGCACGTACAACCTCCGGATCGGCTTCCGGTGCTGCTTCAAACGATTCAATTTCCCCTATAACCGAAGCAGGATCGAAAATCTTCGCCCGAGTATGTCCGCCGTTGCCCGCCCTGCATGAAAGCGCGAAAAGAAAAAGCAATGCCCCGCAGAATGTCGCAAACGCGTTTCGCATACGGTCGCGGCCCCCGCCGCGCTTGAATTATATCGTGAAAACCGCTCCGGCCTCGAATCGAAAATGCAAAAACCGCGGCGGCTCCGTGTTAAAATCCCCGCTCCGATGCCCAACCAGACGACTATCGTGCGCGCCGCCCGGTTCGAGGGACGCGGTTTGTTCAGCGATCTGCCCGCTTCGGTGGTTTTTCATCCCGCGCCGCCCAACACGGGCGTGGTTTTCAGGCGTATCGATCTAGGCGAGGACGCCGCAATCCGCGTCCATCCGGACAACTTGGTGGAGTCGCCGAACTGCAGCGTGCTTGCCAACGGCAAAGCCGAGGTTTCGGTGGTCGAGCACGTCCTCGCGTGCCTTGCAGGCTTGGGAATCGACAACGTTTTCATAGATGTGGACGGGCCGGAAATCCCCAGCGAATCCGGCTCCGCGGGAGACTATCTGGATGCGCTTGCTGAAGCCGGCAAAACGGAGCAGGACGCGCCCGCGCGCTCAAAGAAACTCGGCGTCCCGCTGGTCGTTTCGGGAGAAGACAAGGCGCTCATACTTCTTCCCGCGGACACATTCAGCGTCAGCTATGTCCTCGATCACGCGCATCCGCTCCTGGGCGTCCAGTACCAGCCGGACACGCCGAAGGATCGGGTACTGGACGAGATTCTCCGCGCCCGAACGTTTATCACAGAAGACGAAGCCAAAAAGGCGCTGGATGCGGGATTCCTCCGGCACGAGAACCCCGACCGCGCTGTTTTGATCACCGGAGCCGGGCCGAACAAGCCGCTTTTGGCGGCAAACGAACCCGCGCGCCACAAGGCGCAGGACATTCTGGGCGACCTTTCGATATTCAGCCCGCACCTCGTCGCACGCGTGATCGGAATAAGAAGCGGCCACCACCTGAACCACGTCGCGGCGAAAAGGCTCGCGATGCTCCTGCCGTAGCCGCTAATCCAGGAAGAATCGCAGGTTGGTAATAACGACGTCGCGCACGTTGTACAGCCCCATCTTTATAAAGAACGCGGCGTTGTTGTGCAAAAGAAATCCTGCAAGTCCGGGCTGCACCATTTCCGGAACGAGCACCGTGATGTAGTGTTTCGGGTATTCCCTTCTTAAATTTTTGACGTAGTCCACTATCGGGCCGACAAGGGAACGGTACGGGGATTCGACCACATCGAGCGGAATGTCAGGCGCCCACTTGTGCCACATTTCCTTGAAACGCGGCGTGTTGTCCGGATTGATTTCTACGTGAACCGCGCGCAGCTTGGGCGATATACGCTCCGCGTAATCGAACGCCTGCAGAATGCCGCGGTGTATGCCGGACACAAGGATAATTACCAGATGCTCTTTCTTTGCGGGGGTCTTGTAACCGTCAAGCGAAAGCCTTTTGCCGACCCATTCGTAGTGCGCCTTGATGCGCCAGAAGATCGTCATGATTATCGGGATGACTACGACAACCACCCACGCGCCCTCCGTGAATTTTTCCATAACGATAATCGCGAGGACGATACCGGTCGCAGCGGCGCCTGTTCCGTTCTGAAGCGCGTTCAGCCTCCACCCCTTGGGTCTTAGCCTTAGCCAGCGCCTGACCATGCCCGTCTGGGATAGCGTGAACGACAGGAAAACGCCAACGGCGTAAAGCGGAATCAGCCTGTCGGTGTGACCCTTGAACGCGATAACGAGCAAGGAGGAAAGCGCTCCCAAAAGCAGGATGCCGTTGGAAAAAACGAGCTTGTCGCCGAGGTTGGCGAGCTGCCGCGGCATGAATCCGTCCCGCGCCAGAATCGCGGACAAGCGCGGAAAATCGGCGAACGCGGTGTTGGCCGCAAGGATTAGGATAAGCGTGGTCGCGAGCAGTATCGCTCCCCGGAAATAGTGATTGTCGTGGAAAACCGATCGGGCGACCAGCGAAATCAGCGATTCGCCGTCCATTCCATGCGCGTAAATGATGTTGTTGCTTTGCGCCAGATAGGACACGCCGAGGAACATGGATCCCAGCAGCACCGCCATTATGGTCAGCGTAATCGCCGCGTTTTTGGATTCCGGGGCTTTGAACGCCTGCACGCCGTCGGTTATCGCCTCGACTCCTGTAAGCGCCGCGCACCCGCTTGCAAACGCCTTAAGAATAAGGAACCATCCCAGCGCGTGCTCTGGATGCGGCGCGGCCTGCCCAAGATCCAGCGGCCTGTATCCGAACATCGGGCCGATAAGCCCGACCAAAACCATCGCGACGATGGAAAGTACGAAATAGTACGTCGGAATCGCGAACAGCGCCCCGGATTCCTTCGCGCCGCGCAGATTTGCCAGCGTGATGAGCATGATCGCTCCCACGCAAAGCTCCGGCGCGTAGGGCGATAGCTTTGGATAAAAGCTTGTAACCTGCTGGATTCCCGCCGCTGTGCTGACCGCGACGGTCAGGATGTAGTCCGTCAGAATCGCCGAAGCGGCTAGAAGCCCGACTCCGGTTGAAATGTTCTCTTTGGAAACGATGTAGCTTCCCCCGCCCTTTGGGTAGGCGTGGACGGTTTGTATATAGGACAAAACAACCAAAACCAGCACGGCGACAATCGCGATCGAAACTGGCAGCGTCAGGTGCAGCCCGGCCGCGCCCGCGAGAGTGAGCATCAGGATTATTTCCTGTGTGCCGTATGCGGTGGATGACAGGGCATCCGAGGCGAAGACCGGCAGGGCGAGAAATTTCGGCAGCCTTTGATGCTGCGCCTTGTGCGAAGGAATAGGCCGGCCGAGAATAACGCGCCGAAGCGAAGGAAGTTTCATATGCGGCACCGTAAGTCGCCTGGCCTGGTCATTCAAAGTTCGGAATTATACTCCCGCGGCCGGCCTGCCATCGCGACGGGGTATCAAGCGGCTCGTACGCGATTCCGCGCCGCTCTTCCGTGCTACCATCGCCGCGGTTTCAAGGAGGCCGGAATGGATAAAACCGCGCTTGCGGCGAAGCTGCGGGAAGTCGCGCTTCTGGAAGGCGATTTCACTCTCCGCAGCGGCAAAAAGAGCAGGTATTACTTCGACAAGTACCTATTCGAAGGCACGCCGGACGTGTTGCGCGATGTCGCGCGCGCTTTAGCCGCGATGTTGCCGGAGGGAACGCGGCAGCTTGCGGGCGTGGAGCTCGGCGGCGTCCCGCTCGTCACCGCGGTCGCGCTCGAATCGGGCATCCCGGCGATTTTCGTGCGCAAGGCCGCCAAGGAGTACGGGACGGAAAAGCTGTTCGAGGGAAGGCGAGTGGAGAGCGCGCCCGCGCTGATCATCGAGGACGTCGTGACGACGGGCGGCGCATCCATCGAAGCCGCGAAGCGCCTTATGGACGCGGGCATCGAGGTGGCCGGCGTCCTCGCGGTCCTCGACCGCAAGCAGGGCGGCGCGGAGGCGTTCGCCGAAGCCGGAATACAGTTTTGGGCGCTCTTCGACCGCGATGACATCGGAATGCCGTCGGGATAGAACAGGCATCCGCGTCAGGCGGATCCGAGAATTGCATTTTCAAGCCTCGGCCGGTAATCAAGCACCGAATCCGGTGCTATAATCGCCGCCAATTCAATCTCGGAGCGGCGGTTGAGAAGGAATCTTGAAGGTCTTTATGCAATCCTAATGCCCAGCCTTTGCGGGGCAGTCCTGCTGCTTTTGGCAGTAACAGCCATCCCCGCAATTGCGCAGGATGAAGGCGCGGAGCCGCCACCCGAATCTGCGGCTGCCGGGGACGCTGAAGATGCGACCGACGAAGGCGGATCGGAAGTCGCCGGTATGCCCATGGCGGAAGCCGAGCCGGAGGCGGAAGGCGGCGCGGGAGCCGCAGATGCCGGGGACGCGGTCGCCGTCGGTCTCGCATCCCCCCCTCCGCCTCTTGAAAACCTCAAGGCATTCGACTGGCCGAACGACGAGGGCGGTTCGCTTGCCGTCACCTGGAGCAAGGCGGCCTGGGAAGACACGGGACTTGACTTATCCGATGGCTCTCATGCAGACGCTCCTTTTTTTGTGATTGAATGGGGTAAGGCGGAGGACGGGCCGTGGTTCGAGGCCGCAAGGGTGCAGGCCGGGACGCAGTTCCTGAAGGATGACGAGGGGAATTTCGGTTTCTTCCGCGCAGGCCACGACACGACGCACTTCGCAAGAGCCGGGCTCGCCGCGGGAGAGGAAACCGTGGCGGACGGAACGCCCGCTTTCGTCCGGATTGGCATCGCGCCGGGCGAATCCGCTCCCGCGGCCTATTATTTTCCCCAAACGGCGCAGGGCGCGGCCGCAAACAATTGGTGGAACAAGGCAAAAACCAACCAGTTCATCATTCTGATATTCCTATGCGCCGCGGTGCTTGCTTTCATCAGCAAGGCGAGGCGCGGGATCGAGCTTTACATAAGGCGCATAGCGGGCCTGGAAGCCGTTGACGAGGCGATAGGCCGCGCAACCGAGATGGGGCGCACGATGTTTTACCTGTGCGGCCTGGGTTACATGAGCGACGTGTCCACGATCGCGGCCACGAACATCCTCGGCCGCGTCGCACGCAAGGTGGCGGAGTACGAAAGCCAGCTGAAGGTGCCCTGCTTCGACCCGATCGTTATGAGCGTCTGCCAGGAAGTCGTGAAACAGGGATACATCGAGGCCGGGCGCCCCGACAACTACAACGAGGACAACGTCTTCTTCCTCACGCAGGAGCAGTTCTCGTACGTGAGCTCCGTCAACGGGATGATGTCGCGCGAAAAGCCCGCCGCCAACTTTTATTTCGGCTATTACTACGCGGAGTCGCTGCTTTTGGCGGAGGCGGGCAACCAGGTCGGCGCGATCCAGATCGCCGGAACCGACGCGCTGGTGCAGATTCCATTCTTCATCTGCGCGTGCGATTACACGCTCATCGGCGAGGAGCTTTACGCCGCCAGCGCGTACATTTCACGCGAACCGAAGCTGCTCGGCAGCATCAAAGCGATAGACATGGCCAAGGCGGTGATTATTTTCTTGATAGTCATCGGCTCGATACTGGGTTCGCTTTACGCGATCACCGGAAACGAGAGCCTGCGGATCGTCAGGCACTTCTTCACCGATTTCTAGGAGGAAAGCGCATTGCAGTTCCTGAAAAAAAACATACCGGTGACCATCGCTTTCCTAATCGGAATAGTGATGATCCTGCAAAACTACATTCCTTCGAAGGAATCCCAAGAGTTCGCGAAGGACATGAACATCTGGGTGGAGATTATCGCCGCCTTCGCGCTGCTTATCGGCGTCCAGTCGCTCATTCACAATCACCTGGGCAAAATCAAGCGCAGGCAGGCGGGATACGGATTTTCCTGGGTTGTTATCTTGTCGCTCGTGATCATGACTTTGGCGGGTTTGATCGGCGGCGGCGTGGAAAATCCGACGGGGCTTTATTCCTGGTTTTTCCTTTACATGCAGGTGCCGATGCAGGCAACGGTTTTCAGCATCCTCGCGTTCTACATCGCCAGCGCCGCGTACCGGGCATTCCGGGCCAAGACACCGGAGGCGACGATGCTTCTCATCGCTGCGGCGATCGCGATGCTCGGCCGGGTTCCCGTAGGCGAGCAGATAACGAGCTTTATCCCGGACGAAGGCATTCTAAGGAACCTGCGCATAGAAGTGATATCGGACTGGCTTCTGAACATTCCGAACGCCGCCGGATTCAGGGCGGTCATGTTCGGAGTCGGACTCGGAATCATCAGCACGTCGCTTAGAATCATATTCGGTATCGAGAGAACATACATGGGAGGAGGCGACTGATGGATTTCATTTACAACCTCCCCAGGCAGTTTATTTACTTCCTCGTTGCGGTGGCTGTATTCGCCCCCATTCTTCTTAAAATGGAAGCCGACGTAATTCCCGCGCCGGAGTCCCGAGCGGTCTACGACTATGTCGAGCAGCTTCCTGAAGGCAGCGTAGTTCTTTTCGCCCAGGACTACGATCCCTCCAGCGAGCCGGAGTTGACGCCTATGACGATGGCGTTCCTGCGGCATTGCTTCAGGAAAAAGCTTAAGGTCATAGGCGTGAACGTTTTCAACGTCGCGGGCGTGGGACTGGGCCAGCTGGCATTCAAGCAGATGGAAGAGGAATTCGGCGTCAAAAGCGGCGAGGATTACGTGTACCTCGGATTCCGGCCCGGCGTCGCCAACAGCATCCGGGCGGTGAATGCGGGAATCGTCAATTATTTCGTCACGGACGCCAATTTGGTGGAAACAAAATCAATGCCGATTTTTCAGAATGTGAAAAGCGGCAAAGACATAGATTTTCTTTTGTCCATAGCCGCGGGCGCGACGCCGGAAGCGTGGCTTCTTTACGGGGCGAGCGAGTCGGGTTACCCGATGGCCGCGGGATGCACGGCGGTCAGCTTTGCAAGCTATTTCCCCTTTTACCAGAGCAAACAATTCGTCGGAATTCTCGGAGGGCTCAAAGGCGCTGCTGATTACGAGCAGATGGTGGGCGTTCCGGGAATAGCGCGAAAAGGCATGGTCTCTCAAAGCTGGGTGCACATCCTTCTTATCGTTCTGATCGTTCTTGGCAACGTCGCCTTCGCCCATGAAAGGGCGGCCAGGCGCTCCGGAGGTGCAATCTGATGACCTGGCTTACGGACTGGCAGGGCACAATCGGGGAATTTGGACAGATCATCGGGATATGGATCGCGGTCGGCCTGACGCTGGCGATGCTGTCCTTTTTGTACAAGGACAATCCGTTTTTCAAATTCGCCGAGCACCTGTACCTGGGCATTTCCAACGGCTACTACATCGTCTACGTCTGGCAGAACGTCGTCAAGCCCGAGTTGCTGGGCAGGATAATGCCGAAGCTGATATTCAACGCCGCCGAGCAGCCGGAGCTTTACGCGCAGCATCCCAAGTATTACTACATCATCCCCGGACTCCTCGGATTGTTCCTGCTTATGCGGCTCATCCCCGCGACAAGCTGGTGGTCGCGCTGGAGTCTGGCGTTCTACATCGGATGGGGCTCCGGCGTCGCCATTCCGAAGTACCTGACCGAGTACATCCTAGCGCAGGCGATCGCGACGTTCAGTCCGCTGTTCGGCCCCGTCGCGGGCGTGATCGCGGGCTCCGCCGCGGCGTCCGCGGCAACAGGCAACGCGATACCGTTCACCTCGTACGTCAACAACTGGCTGCTGTTCGCGGGGGTTTTGTCGGCGCTCGTGTATTTCTTCTTCAGCGTGGAGCACAAGGGAACGATCGGCACGATTTCCAAAATCGGAATCTGGACGCTGATGCTCGCGTTCGGCGCGAGCTTCGGCTCGACGGTGATGGCGCGCGTCAGCCTTTTCATCGGCCGTGCACGGTTTCTTGTGCAGGAAGGAAGCTCGGAGGCGTTCGGCTACGCGTTTCCGATACAGCTCGGGCTGATCATCGTCATCGCCGTTGTTGCGCTACTCCTGCAGCGGAACGGGCGGGCCGGCCAGCGGACGTAATTCCCGCCTCTTAACCGGGCCCAATCTCTGCGGCCGGTTGAACAGCGCCACGAACTCGGCATGAACCGTGTTGGGGAAGAGGTCGATTACCGCGAGCGAACTCAGCCGCCACTTTTTGGACAGCTCGCGCACGTCCCTGAAAAACGTCGCGCCGTCGCATCCCACGTAAACCAGGTTGCTCGCCTTGAACTTTCCCAGTTTTTTTGTCTCGAATTCGTTCAGCCCCTTGCGCGGCGGATCAACAATCACCGTTGAAGAAGGCGAGCCTTTGCAAAATTTGAGCCATTGGTTCAGAGGGGCGTTCACGATCTCGGCCGGAAGACCGCGCAGGTTCCTGCGGGCATCCTGTGCGGAGAACTTCCATTTCTCCACAAGCACGATAATCCCGAATTTGGGCGCGAGCATTTTGGAGAAAAATCCCGTGCCGCCGAAAAGATCGAATAACACTTGGCCGGACAAGTCCCAGGAACTGAATACCCTGCCGAAAGCCTGCCACGCCCAGGACGGGCAAACCTGGAAAAACGACTTTGGATTCTGCTCCATTCGAGCGCCGGGAAATTCGTGCACGTTGCGGCCGCGGGAATTGATTTTCCAGCCTGAATCCACTATCTCGTAAATTTCTCCTACTCCGTTTTTAACGGCGTAAACTTTTCCCGCAGGAGTGCCCGTAGAGAGTTCCCACCTTGCGGGTTCGTTCGGAAGGTCGTGCAGCAAAAGCGCCTTCTTAAGCGCGGGAATCGCGGCCGAAAGCACCCCCGCGGCCATCGGGCAGGAATCGACTTCCACTATGGCGTTGGTTCCGCGACGGTGAAAACCGAGCCGGAATCCGTCCCAGTGAAGCTGAATTCGATGCCTCAGCGCGTCCTTCGGCGCGGGATGCCACTCGAACTTGAACCAGTTGCCCAAGTTGCGCCTTACCAGGTCATCAATCATTTCCAGCTTCAGCTTGGATGCGTCCAGCCTTGACGCCCCCCAAAGGTCGCACCCGCCGCAGGATTCCGCAACGGGGCATTTGGGGGCGATTCTTTGCGGATCGGGACGGATTATCCTTGTAATTCGCCCTTCTCCGTGCCTGGCCTTCATGCAAACTTCTGCCTCGACTTCTTCGCCGGGGAAAATCGCGAGCTGGGAATCCAAAAGAACGATGCGCCCGTCAAACAGGCGCGCAACGCCGACTCCTCCCCAGCCCAAGCGCTCGACAACGCCGCGGAAAGGAGCGATTACTCCGCCCTCTTGGTTAGCTACTTCCAAATTAGACGATCCCCAATGCGACCGGTGTAGTTATACCACTTCCTCGCGGCCGGTTCTTCATTTTGACCGCTTCGATGTCCGACCGCGATGCAGCAACGGCGCGCGATACCCCGGTTTCGTCCGCAAACCGCTTCCGGAGGCGCTTCTGCTAACATGTACGGCGGTTAAGGGGAAAGGCGATGCTCTTGCGAATGTTTGCACATGCTGCAGTAGTAATCTGCTTGTCGCTGGTTTTCGGACCAGGCGCGGCCGCGAAGTCCGCGGATTCCGCGGGCCAAATCGTGCTGAACGTGAGCGAACGGTTCGCCGGCCAAATCGCGACTATCGACGACCCTGCTAATAAGGGCGCGTTGCTGATCGCTGCTGACGGCATAACCATAGAACTCGACGATTACGAACTGCGCTCCACGGAAACCGACATGTCCGCGATGGAAGGCATCGGCGTTTACGCGAAGGGCCGAAAGGACATAACAATCAAAGGCGGAACCATCGCCGGATACAAGTGGGGCATCTTCATCGAAGATTGCGAGAACGTGACTATTGACGGCGTAAAGGTCGAATCCAGCCGGATGCAACACAACGTCTCTACGCCCGAAAAATACGACACCGCGGACTGGCTGGACATCTGGAGTGTCGAGGGATTCGAGCAGTACGGCGGCGCGGTTTACCTAAAAAACTGCAAAAACTCGACGGTGAGAAACGTGACCGCGGAATTCCAGCAGAACGGCGTGCAGCTTGCGAACTGCCGCAACGTTACCGTCGAAAAGTGCGGGCTTTCGTTCAACAGCGGCTGGGGAATCCACTTGTGGAACAGCGACAACTGCAAGATCAGGCAGAACATAGCCGAATTCTGCCAGCGTCTGGAATTCTGGCAGTACAGCGCGGGCGGGGACAGCGCGGGGATTCTGATACAGCAGGATTCGAATTACAATGTTATAGAGGACAACTCGTTCGCGCACGGCGGGGACGGATTCTTCATCACCGGCCAGCGCCCGTATCTGAAGCCCAGTAACTTCAACATCGTGCGGCGCAACGACTGCCGGTTCTCGCCGCACAACGGAATCGAGGCGACGTTCAGCCGCGGAAACAAGTTCATAGATAACGACTGCTCCGGCTCGCGGTACGGATTCTGGCTGGGCTACTCGTACGAAACCATCGTTGACGGAAACACAATCGAAGGATGCATCGAGGACGCGATCGCGATCGAGCACGGTCACAAGAACATAATCACGAACAACCGGATCGGATTCGGAAAGGTCGGCGTAAGGCTGTTCTCGCGCGAGATGCCGCCGGAAATCGGCGACGACCCGAGCCAGGATTACGAAGTAAGCGGCAACGAGTTCTACAAGATGAAATACGGCGTGATCGTAAGCGAGACCGCGCGCGCGGCGATAACCGGCAACAAGTTCAAGCGCTGCAAGATTCCTGTGTACGTGGACGACAAGTCGAGCGAAATAGTGCAGAACGGAAACAAGATCGGTTGATTTTCAGGAAGCGGTTGCCGCTATTTCGGCGTAAAATGAAATGTCCGCCGGCATCGTCCCGCGGAGGAGGCATTGCATGTCCAAGCTGCGTTTGAAACCTCAGTTTCTGATCGACGAAACCGGCAAGAAAAGGTCCGTGTTGCTGAGCGTGCGCGATTACGAGTCTATCATCAAAAAGCTGGAAGAATGGGAAGACACAATTCTGGCAGACGAGGCGATGGAGCGGGAACATGATTTTGTCCCGTTCGATGAATTCAAAAAGGAATTGAAAAAAGCCGGCAAACTATGAGTTATCGCCTGATTATCGACGCGCCGGCCAGAATGAAAATCAACCCGCTCTCCACTTAGACGGTTACTCGGATTGTCAGGGCGATTGATTCCCTTTCGATTGACCCAAGGCCTCACGGGTGTTTGAAACTCAAGGGCAAATTCAAGGGGCAGTACAGAATCAGGGTGGGGATCTTTAGAATCATTTACGCTGTCGACGACGCACGGCACATCGTTTACGTATTCGAGGTTGTCGAGCGCCCAAATGCGCACAAAGATTGAATATTCTTATAAGTAGTTTTGGGCATCTTTTTTTCAACATAAGCATTAATCAAATATCGTCGTCTGCGGCAGCGGGGACATCAGGTTCGCCGTGGATTTCAATAGCTCGCGCACCTCGTTTTCGATGAGAAGCATTATCCTTTCGCTTGTCTCCACCGGATCGGCTTTGAACTCCGCCAAATACTCTCGCAAATCAACCGGCTTGCCGACTTTGATCATCACCGCGCGCGGCCCCCACATCCTGTCCTTGCCGAGCAAATCTTTTTCGAGCAAATTTAGAATGTCAAGAAAATTCTCGATTGTCGGCATATCTATCTCGTAATCCCACCGAAGCGGCATGAATCGCGAAATGCGCAAAAGTTCGCTCCGCAACTGGTAAATTCGCTCGTGCCTTTCCGCGTCGAGTTCGCGCGCGTACCTCCCGCCCGCTTCCGATTCTGCGTGCAACATCTCGCTGGAAACGTTCAGAAGCTTGCGCACCCGGTTCCGGGTCGGCGAATCGGGATCCGGCGGCTCCACCCCAAGCCCCTCCGCCACGCGCCGTAGCGCGATTTCTTTGAGCCGCTCCAACCTGGCCTCCCCCCCCATGTTCGCGTCAGGCACCACGCCGTAATGCCTCTCGTTGAGTATCATAACCAGCTCGGAAATCGCCGCGAGCCGTTCCCGCCATTTTTTTTTGTGGCCGCTTTGCAATCCGAGTCGCCGCTCCAGCCGCGCGAGTATCGCCGCGGCTTTCCCGCGCATGTCTCCGGTGTAGTAATAACGCAGAGCCGCCGGAAGCAGATACACCGGCGGCAAATCATCACCGCGCTTTTCCAACTCCGCAAGAGCTTCGAGACCCATCCGCGCCGCGCCCGGAAGAAACGGCAGAATTTCGTCGTGAAGCTGGTGGTTTGTTCCTTCCGGAAATATAACCAGCCAGTTTTTCCCGCTCATCACGACTTCGCGCGCCGCGCGAAGCGCGTCCTCGTCGCGCCTGCCGCGGTCAACCGAAAACACGCCGATATTCGCCATCAGCGCCCCCTGCACCGCGTTCTCAAAAAGCTCCCGCGCCGCCATCCACACGAAGTTCATATTGAGCCTGCCGCTTAAAACATAAAGAACCGCGGGATCGGACGTCGGGTGGTTTGGCGTGAAAATGACACGCTGCCCGCGCAGCGATTCGAGAATATCCAGGCCGTCGTCCGCAACCTCGACGCGGATGATTTTCATGTACCAGCGCAGATAGCATCCGGCGATGCGGCGGGCGAGCCACATAAAAAACGGGACGTGGCGGGGCGGCCGGAATTTGTAGCGCGGCGGTTTCCTGCGGCTGAATTGCGATGTCGCGACCAATTCCGCGGGATTGTATCATCGCGCAGGTTTCACTGTGATACAGTTCCCGCCGTGCCCGATTCCCGCAAGGCGCCCGATTTTCTCACCGCCGGACAGCTGTTCCGGCTTTCCGCGCTTTGGCTAGGGCTGCAATTCTTCTGGACGACGCAGCAGCTTGCCGTGATGCCGGGCTTCGCCAAGCATTTCGCGGAAATAGAATTCGGCGCCGGTCATGTGGGCTGGTATTACGGATTGCTCAAGTCCTGCGGCGCGGTCGTGGTAATGGCCGTCCAGCTTACGATAGGTTTCATAAGCGATCACGCGCATTCGAAAATGGGCCGCCGCCGTCCGTTCATTCTTTACGGAACGCTTTCGGGCTGCCTGGCGATACTGTTTTTTCTTTTCGCGCCGGGATACTGGTGGCTGTTCCTGGCGTACATGCTCATAGAGGCGACCATAAACGTCGCGTCGGTTCCGTTCCAATCGCTCCTTCCCGATCTCGTGCCCGAAAAACAGCATTCCCAGGCAGGCGCGTCCATGGGATTCCTGCATTTATCGGGCAATTTGCTTGCGGTTCTGTCGCTTGCAGGCGTTGCGTTTGCGTTCGGCGATGATTTGTTCGCAGGGTACAGAGGAATATTCGGATGGCTTTATCCCGCGTTTCTCGTCGCAACGATGCTGATAGTCGTTTTGTCGGTTGACGAAACCGGCTGGGCGCGCCATGCCGCGGTGAAAATCGAGGGAGCGTTTCGCGAGGTCGCCATACTACCCGGCACCGTCGTCCGATTCGCAAAAACCGCGCCTACGCTGCTCGGTTCGATAATCGCGGATTATCGCAAAATCGAACTGCGCAGCCAGTCCAATCTGATGTTTTTGTGGGCATCGCGCTTCTTGATTTATCTCGGGTACGTTTCATTTTCATCGTGGATTTACTTTTACGCGCATTACAATCTGGACGGCGAAGAATGGCTGCGTTCGCTGGGAGTCGCCGAAGAGAAAATTCCCGGATTTTCTTCGATGGTGTTTCCCGCTCTGCTGCTCGTTTTCATCCTGGGCGGGCTTGCCGGAAACCGCGCAAGCGTCCCCCTGTCCCTCCGGTTGGGAAAAAAATGGGTTATTGCGGCCGGGCTTGTCGTAGGCGGGACGATGCTCGTACCGTTGATTCTCACGCACAGCGTTTGGGTGGCGATGGCGTCCGGCCTTGCAATCGGCGCGGGATTCTTCGCGTTCGTCGCTGCGGACTGGGCTTTCGCATGCACGCTCATGCCCAAAAACAAGGCCGGCAGCTACATGGGCATTTGGGATGTATCCACGCTTCTGCCGCAGGTTATAGCGCCGGTCATAGCCGGTCGCATCAGGGACGTGGTTTTCGGCGCCAACCTGTCCCGCCTTGGTGAAGCCGGCGCATGGGCGTTGTCGAACAAGTGGGTGTTCGCCTCGATACTGGTTTGGTTCGCTTTGGGGCTCGTGGTTCTTGTATGGGTTCGGGAGCAGCGTACGGGGATGCGGCCGGCTAATCCAGTTTGTAACGTTTGAGCAATTTCTGCGGCTTGAAATAATCGAACGGATCTTCTTCGATCAGTTTGTACCATCCCCTTCTTTCGGGATGGAACAGCGGCCCCCATTTCTTGCCCTCCACGCGGGGAGCGTCGATTCGCTGCGCCAGCCTGGCCAGCCAGAGCGAATGGTATCGGTCGCCCGAGCTTTCAACGGCCGCCCTGAAAAGCGGAACGAGATCGTCCTCCGGCCGCGTCAACAGCAGCCTCGAAATGACGCTGATGGACGGATTGATTTCGAAGCTGTAAATCCACGGCTCTATCTCGTCCACAGCCTCCTCGTCGCACGCGAAACCGGCCGCGAGGGCTACGGAAACTATCGCCCAACTCGACTCCTCGTTTACGTCTATCCGCTCGGGCTTGAGTTCATAGATGATGCGCCGCAATTCGGCGTAATCCTGTATATCGAGCGACATGAGGTAAAGGTCGGCCGCGCACCTGATCCCGTTCAGCTTCCCGCTGCGCTTACGCCCGATTGTGTCCAAGTATCTTGGCAAAAGCGCGCGCAGCTCCGGCTCGTTTTCGGTGATGATGGCGTAAAGGATCCTCCCCCAAAGCTTCAGGTCGTCGGGTGAGTCCTTCAGCAGCTCCGGATTCGCGCGCTCCGGCGCCGTCGCGAGCTGGCGCAGAAAGACCCGGTGCCTTACCGGCCAGTGCTCGAACGCGTCGACATCCTCGCCAGTTTCGTCTAGCTCTTCCAAGAACACCCCGGGCGAAATATACCACCAACTTATCGGCCGACGGCAGCCCGGCCTTAGCCGGAAATTTGCTTGTGAATGCTTCTAATGATATCTCGGCGCTTTCCGCGGTGTTAAAATCGGGCGAGGAATTGCATATTTTCGCTCCCGCAAGGGAAGGAGGAACCGGAATGTTCATGCCTTTTGGCGAAATTCAGGGCCGGGTGCTCACGATGAGCTTTTCCAGCGCGGACTTCAGCGTTGCGAGCGTGCTTACCGCGTTGCGGGAACACCTTGACCTGCTGAACGAAATGAAGATCGAATTCGCAGGCGTCGCGACCGACGTCGGAAGCGGGGATCCCCGCGTGTTCAAGCCCGTGATGATCAACGCCAGCTTCGAATACACGGGCGAAGGCGACGGGCGGGCGGAACTGGAGCGGGCCTATCACATTATTTGGAAGGGCGTCGTTTTCACGTTCCCGGACGAAGAGGATTGGGCGACCGCGAAGGAAAGCTACTCGGCATATATTTCCAGCCAGGCCGACCTCCTGCGCGCCCGCACCGAGACGATTCACTCCGCAAGGGAAGACTGACCGGAGCCGGACCATGACCAGCGCTCGCAAAGCCGGATTCAACCGCGCGTCCGCAGCGTTTTTGGCCGCTGCGGTTGTGCTGGCAGCGTTCGCGCTTTGCCCCGCGCGCGCAATTGCGCTGGATTACGACATCGTCTGGGTGGAGGTGCATGTTTCGCCGCTCGCGGACGGGCGGGTGATCAGCCAATACCAGTGGCTGGTGGACGTCCGCTCCGGCGACCTCCACGGCTTTTACCTGCAGGGATTCGACGGCGCGGAGCCGCGGTTTTTCATGGACGACTGCATCGCGCAAACCGAGGACGGTTCGAGCAAGTGGCCGCTCGAATTTTCTCTGACCGGAAACGGCGACCAGATAGACTGCATCCTCTCCAACGGCGCGGCGTTCACCGGCCCCGGAAGGATAATCTACACGGTCGCGGCCGTCCAGGATCTCGGCGCGAACGGAAATCTGGCTTATACCGAAAGCCCGGAACATGGAAAGCTGGCGGTATTCCATTGGGCGCCGCCGCAGTGGGACGAGGGATTCGAGCACGAGACCGTATACATCCACTTCCCGTTCGCGGTGGAATCGACGGATTTGGACTGGGAAACCAATTACGACGCGAATCCGGTCTACACCGAGCCGTTCATGAACAGGGATTACTTAATGGACTGGTACGGCCACGAAGCGGACGGAAAAATCTGGGCGTCGGTCAAGCTTCACCGCGAAAACATCAGGCCGATGGAGAAATTCGCAATCCAGCTTTACGCGCCCGCGGAGTGGTTCCCGGAGCTAGGCCGGACGGTCGCGACCGCGCTCTCGGAAGGACGAAAGCTTGAATCCCGCAGCGACTTTGCAAGCTCGGTGCTCGAATCCATCCCCAAAACGTTCGCCGAAAAGCGCTTGCTCGTCATTTTCGCGGGCGTGATTTTGTTCGCGGTCTTCGCCATCGCGGCCGTCGCGAAGCGCGGCCAGACCGCGGCCAAAAAGCGCGACCTCGCGGGGATCGTTTGGACGGACGCCAACTGGGTGCCGCCGCGCATCCAGGTCAGCGAGTTCCGCGAGCCGGGAAAGGTCGCGCAAGGCCTGACGGCGCCGGAAATCGCGCTGCTAATCGGCTTGCCCGTCGCCCAGATTCTGTCCGTCGTCCTGGAGCAGATGCAGGCGAAGAAGATGCTGACCATAACGGGCGCCGATCCGTTGCGCGTAGTTCGCAATCCCAAAGTCGCGCGCAGCCTCGATCCTTTCGAAGACGGGCTGCTGAAGGGAATTCTTTCCGACGGTTCGCTGGACGTTTCGATAGTGCGCGAGGCGATCCGGACGCTCACCGAAAGCCTGCAGAAGAAATGCTGGAACTGCGATCTCGAAGCCACGAAGGCGCATTACATCGAGCAATGGTCGAACGAGATGAAGGACGAAGAGGCGGCAAGGCAGAGACTGAACGATCCCGACGTTATCGCCGAAGACCCCTGGTACTGCGGCCGGTTCCACTACCACAACAGCTACGTTTACCGCGAATCCTACTATGACCGCTACCCGGAAATGAAACAGGTCGCCGCGGCGGTCGAGCCCTCCGTGCCAGACAGCTACAAAAGCTTCGCCGCGTTCACCGCCGGCGACGCGTGCCACAGCGCTTGCTACGTCCACAGCGCATGCCACGACGCGTGCCACAGCGCGTGTCATTCCGCGTGCCATTCCGCATGCCACAGCGCCTGCCATTCGGCCTGCCATTCGGCTTGCGTCAGCGGCGGCGGGCATTAGTGCGGTTTTTCCGGCTATAATCCCCCGATGCCTGACACGCTTAACGATTCGATTCTCGACGTACTTACGCGCGCGGAGCTTTTCCGCGACGTCGCGCGCCGCGAGCTGTTCCCGGAGCATGTGAGCCTCGAACGATTTCCCGCGGGAGCGGTTGTCGTCCAGCAAGGCTCGGAGGGCCGCGATATTTTTGTCTTAGTCCGGGGAGTCGCGCGCGTCGAAGTGGAGCGCGAAGGATTCACCGACGTCGTCGCGACGTTCGAAAACGACGGCGTATTCGGCGAAGTGTCGTTCCTATCCGGGGAGACCGAGCGCACGGCCAGCGTCGTCGCCGAGACCGAGTGCGAAATGCTTCGGATGACGCGCGCGCAGTTCGAGCGCGCCGCCGCGGGAAGCCCCGAGGCCGCGGCCGACTTTTACGAGGCGCTTGCGCTGCGCCTGGCGCGCAAGCTTGCCGAGACGACGTCTATGCTGGTGGTGCTCGCGCAGCGGATCGAGATGGTTGCGAAAGCCGACACGGGCGGGATGCTTGGCGAGGTGCGCGACCGCATCGGCGAGGCGCTGCAGGAGCTTATTGGGGGCGAAGGCGGCGGCGAGTGGGAGCGCTTCCTTTCGCTTCCCCCGGAAGTCCGGGAGCAGGCGCTTCTTTACGGCGAGCGGTTCCTCAAAAATCCTCCGCAGACCGGATAAACGCGGCGCGCGCAAATGCCGGTAATTGCGCACCTGTATTCCGATATAATTGGGAGATTTCGCAAAAAACTCACCGCCGCGCGTGATTTTTTTAGCGCGCATAATTTCCCCTCGCGCGTGATTTTTCCTTGCGCGTGATTTTACCCGCGGATCGGGGTATAATGCACGCGAACGGCATCGGACGGCCGCGGACTATCCGCCGGAGGCGGAAGCGATGACGCGAAGAATAAGGGGCTTTTGGACAGGATCCGTTTCACGGAGGCACCCTCGCGCCCCTGTTTCGATAGCAAATCTCAACATTCTTGGAGGCAGCGCAAATGGTTAAGCGGTTGACAAATCTGGTCATGGGGGGGGGCTGGGATTGCCATAATCCTCTCCCTGTCGGTGCTCGCCATGATCGCGGCTAGTTTCACAAGCTGCGGAAAGGGCGAAAGGAAGCAGTACGCCGCGTCCGCGCCGGACGCGGGCGCAAGCGGAGTGAATCAATCCGGCGACTCAACGGTATTGGAGCGCACTCCGGCGATCGATCCCGGATTCGGCGGAGACGACGAGCCGGAAGGGGGCGGGGAAGGGCTGGACGGCGGGGACCTGATTGATCCGTTCGAGATGCAGGATT
>JABRWB010000008.1 GCA_039961635.1 bacterium | reverse complement strand
CGGTTTTTCAGATAATCAAGACGCTCAAGCCCAGCAAGCGCGGCGAGCTGGAGATAACCGACGTCAACAACGCGTTTCTGAACGACCAGCCGTCGAGGATTCCGAACATCAGCCGCTGGTCGTTCAGAAACGCGTTGTTGACGTCGGTTATCTCCAGCTCGCCGCGCTTGCTGGGCTTGAGCGTCTTGATTATCTGAAAAACCGAAGCATCGTAAAAGTAGATGCCTGTCACGGCGAGGTTGGTTTTTGGCTCCTCCGGCTTTTCGGTTATGGAAGTTATCTTTCCCGCGGAAATTTCGGCCACGCCGAAGCGGTGCGGGTCGGGGACTTCCTTTAAGAGCACCATCGCGCCGTTACCGCCGCACTCGGAGAAGTAGCGCGACATGTGCGGCTCAAGCGGATCGCTGAAAATATTGTCGCCGAGGATTACGCACACGTTGTCGCCCGCCGCGAAATGCTCGGCCAGCGAAAGCGCCTGCGCGATGCCGCCCGCCTCGTCCTGGACGCGGAACGTGAACTCCACTCCGAAGGACGCGCCGCTTCCCAAAAGCTCCAGCATGTCGCCCATGTGCTCCCGGCCGGTTATGACCTGGATTTCGACGATTCCGGCCTGTTTGAGCTTCATAATCGGGTGTACGACCATCGGGTACTTCCCGACGGGAAGCAGGTGCTTGTTCGTCACCTTTGTGAGGGGGAACATCCGGGAACCGGACCCCCCGGCGAGTACGATGCCTTTCATGGTGTGCTCCTGGCCGCAGAGGAACTACGGGATGTTGATTTTATCAGACCGCGGGCAGGCCGTCGGGGATTTTGCGGGATGACGGGAATTGCCAACCCGTGGAATGGCTGCGACGGTGTCCATTAACGGCCATGCCTGGATTAATCGGCGGGCTTGCGCTTGGTTCCGCGCTTTGCCTTTTTAAGCTTTTCCTGCCTTGCGCGAAGCTCTTCCGTGGCCTTTCGCCAGAACTCAAGTCTTTGTTCCTTGCTAAGGCCCCTGAGTTCCTTCATCACTCTGCGCCCGCCTTCGTACTGCAGCTCGACACAATCGAATTCATTAGTCTTCATAGCGTATCGCCTCCGCGGGGGTGAGAATTGCAATCTGCCATTGCGTTATCCCCTTGCTTCATTCCAAATGCGGCAGGAACAGGCAATAATATTATGCGGTAATTTTTCCCTCACACCTCCTCCTCGTACATCACGTAGTTCGACTTTTTCATCCCGACGCGCTCGTAAGTCCTCTGCGCGCCCGTGTTTTCCTCCGCGACATACAGCCTGACCTCGAACGCGCCTTCCTCCCGCGCAAGCTGCATGACACGCGCGTGCATCGCGCGGTACGCGCCGCGGCCGCGCCATTCCGGACGGACGTATACGCTCTGGATCCACAGGTACCAGGCGCCGCGCCAGTCGCTCCACTCGCGCGTGAGCATCAGCGACGCGACCGGCTCCGCGCCGCCGCCCGCCGCTTCCGCGATCAGGTACCGCCCCAGCGACGCGTCCGCAAGCGCCGCGCCCACTCCGAATTCCAGCTTCGCGCGGTCAAGCTCGATTCCTTCGGTTTCACGAGCCATGGCCTGCATGTTTTCGACGATGAATCCGCGATCGTCCGGCCGCGCAAACCTCACATTGAATCGCGCGCCCGCGCTCAAGTGCCGCCGTCCTTGGCCAGCTCGCTTTCGACCGCCGCGACTTTGTCCATCATCCTCACGTCCTTGTCCACGCGGTGGTCGATCTTGGCTATCGTGTAAACGCGGTAATAGCCGTCCGCGATAAGAGCTTCGTTCACCTTTTCGATAAGGTCGAGAAGCTCGCGCAGCCCGCCTTCCACTATCGTGCTCATCGGCGTGAGCATGTTGGGCAGCCCGCTCGCGCGGATTACGCGCTCCGCGATTGCCACCGCGCCGCGCAGGCTCTCTTCGCCCTTTTTCCGCGGACTGATTGTCAAATCGAGAATCGCCATACCTGTTCCTCCGCGCGGATTTTACCAGTGTCGAGCCCGCCCGTGGTATAATATTCGCGCCGGCCCGCCGGTTTAGTGCTTATATGTGCGATGTCATAGACGACGCGGACTTGGGCGAACCCGCGAAGGCGCGCCTCGAGTCTTTCCTCGAAAGGCTTCTTTCCGCCGCGGGCGTCCGGGGGGACGCCGAATTGTGCGTCAGGGTGGTGGAAGCCTCCGAGATGCAAACCCTCAACCGCGACTGGCGGGGAATCGACGCGCCCACAGACGTGCTCTCGTTTCCCGCGGGCGGCGCGGATTTCCCCCTCCCCAAGGACGTTTTGGGCGACATCGTGGTTTGTTTGCCTGTTGTCCGAAAGAACGCGGAGGAACGGGGGGCGGATATGGAAGACGAATTGCGGTGGGCGGTAACCCACGGATTGCTTCACCTTCTGGGATGGGATCATCCCGACGACGAAGCCCTCGAAAAAATGGAAGGGCGCACTTTTGAATTGCTTTCGATTTGCTGTGCAGAGGTAGCGTAATTGGACGAGCCCCCGAGTCAAACCGTTTTCACGATTCTTTATATTCTCGCCGCGGTTGAATTTCTCGTAGGCAGCTTCTTTTCCGCCGCGCGCACCAGCCTCTTCACCATGGACAGGACGGAACTTCCGCTTTACGACGATTCGGTGCGCGGCAACAAAGGGCTGCTTGCCAGAATGCTGCGCCGGCCCGCGCGGCTGGTCATAGGAGTGGGAATCGGCGAGTTGTCCGGGCACGCTGGCGCGCTTGCGTTCGGCGCGGTGGCGGCCGCGTACAGGCTTTACCCGCTCCAGGGCGCGGCTTGGCTTTACTTCGCGCTTGCGTTGCTTGGTCTCGCGCTTTTCATCCTGCTTTTCGGCAAAGTGCTCTCGATGCATTATCTTGGAACCCCGGAGTTCGCCGTCACTTGGGCGCCGCTTATGTCTTTCCTTCTCGCGATGCTTTCCCCGATGATTTGGATAACCGAAAAGCTCGCTTTCACTATCGGCCGCCCGGAGGAATTTCTGGAGCGCGCGGGCGCGTCCCAGCTGGATCTATGGACGGAAAATCCGGAGGAGGACGCGGAGCTGGAGCGGGAAGAAAAGGAAATGATCCGCTCCATTTACGAGTTCGGAGAAACGACGGCCCGCGAAATAATGACGCCGCGCACCTATCTTCAGGCGATATCCGCCGATACGCCCGGCAAAAAGGTCATCGAGTTCATCGCGCAGAGCAGCTATTCTCGGTTCCCCGTATACGAAGGGAGCCTGGACAACGTGATCGGCGTTCTGCATGTAAAGGACATGTTCAAAGCTTTCGCGGGGATGCGGCCTGACGAAATTGACCTGCGCAAGATCTGCCGCGAGCCTTACATAGTTCCGGAAACGAAAAAGCTCGACGAACTTCTGCAGGAGATAAAGGAAAACCGCAAACAGATGGCCATCGTGATAGACGAATACGGCGGTCTTGCGGGAGTGGTTACGCTCGAAGACATCCTGGAAGAGATCGTCGGCGAAATCCAGGACGAATATGACGACGAGGTGAAACTGATCATCCGCCTCGACGACGGAAGCTACCTTTTGAGCGCGCGGATGTCCACCGAGGAGATGAACGAAGAGCTTCACACCAACATCGAAAACGAGGATTTCGACACGCTCGGCGGGCTTGTTTTTTCGTGCCTCGGACGCATCCCGGCGAAAGGCGACAGCTTCCGGTACGAAGGATGGGATTTCAGCGTGTTGTCCGTCAGCGGCAACCGCGTGGGAATGGTGCGCGTCTCGCCCTCCCCGCAGCTGGCGGCCAACCTGGAGCGCGGATGGAACGGCGCGCGCCGGAAGGAACAGGAAATTGAGCAGCAATGACATGGAATCGCCGGAGGCGATCGCCGGGGCGATAGACCACTCGCTGTTGAAAATAACGGAGCACACGCGCGCGCTCGCGCTGCGCGTCGCGGTCGCGGACATGCGGAATTACGGATTCCGCGCGCTCGTCGTGCCGCCCAATCTGGTCGCGACGGTCAAAACGCACAATCCGGACATCCGCGTCGCGGCGGTTGTTTCGTATCCGATGGGCTGCGACACGACCGCGTGCAAGCTTTTCGCGATGGAGGAGGCGCGCGAATTCGGCGCAGACGAGGTTGATGTCGTGCTCGACCTGTTCGCGGTGAAGGCGGCGAATTGGGCGAAGGTGGAGGACGAGGCGGGAAGGCTGTGCGAAAGGGCGCGCGGCCTAGGCCTTTTAATCAAGCTCATCTTCGAGACTCCGATTCTCTCGGACGAGGAAATTGCCGCGCTGTGCCGCGCGGTGCGCGGCACTGGCGCGGACTTTTGGAAAACATCCACCGGCTACGGGCGCGATGCAACAACCGAGAACGCGGTGCGGCTGCTTGCCGGTAACGCGCCGGAGGGCGTGCGCGTCAAAGCGTCGGGCGGAATATCGAATCTGGAAACTGCGAGGGCGATGCTCGCCGCCGGCGCGTCGGTTATCGGCACATCGAGCGGCCCGAGGATAGTGGAGGAAGCGCGCGCGGCCGTTGCTTCAAAGTAACGGGGCGAAATACGCCCGGCAGGATTCGAACCTGCGACCCTCTGCTTAGAAGGCAGATGCTCTATCCCCTGAGCTACGGGCGCGCAAACCGATTTTACACCGGGGACGGGCGCGCATACATCGGGCCCAGCGGGCTCACTGGTAGATTTCGATCTTCACGCGCGTTTTCGGATCCTTGGACAGCTTCTCCGCCGTGATGTCCACGAGAAGCTTGTCGTTGTCCATCTGAAGGAACTGGCCGGTCGGCATTCCTATGTTCGACCGTTGCCTGAATCCGCGGTCCAAAAGAAACTCGTTGTAAAAATCGCGCACTTCGGAAGGCGGGCGATCGGTCGTTCCTTCGACGGTGAATTTTTTTCCGGGTTTTTCCGCTTTCGAGCCGTCCTCTTTTTCTTCGGTCAAAACGCAATCCTCGACGGTCGCCTTTTCAACGGTGAATATGCTTTTCGGGAACGGAACCGAGCGAGGAATGGTGGGAGGCAGCAGGCCGTACTGCAGGTTTTCGTTTACCGCCTTCGTGTTTTTGAAGAACGCCCAGCCAACCAGCGACGCGGTCAGAATGAAAAGAAAGAAGCTCGTTCCCGCGAAATGCATTCCGCCGCGCGCTTCGGCAGGCGCGGCCGCCGGCGGCCGCGCGGGCTGAGGCGATTCGCGTTCCGCCGCGTCGTTTTGCTTTTTTTTCTTCGCCATCGAGCCGATTATATCAGGAGATTCGCCCGCCCTGTCCGCGTCGTGCAAGGAATGATGCGGTCATGCGCTTGACAATGCGCGATGCCGCGTATAGAATCCCGCGGTATCTCGGTTCTCTGGAGGAGCGGTATGAGTAAAGAGGAAAAGGCAGTCGGTAAGACCGAGCTGATCGACGAGGTCGCCAAGGTGACCAAACTCGAGAAGTCCAAGGTCAAGCTTGTCGTGGACGCGACCATCGACACGATAACCAAGACCTTGAAGAAGGGCGGCAAGGTCCAGATCACCGGCTTCGGGAACTTTTCCGTCGCGAGTCGGAAGAAGCGTTCGGGTGTGAACCCGAAGACTGGCGAGAAGATCGCCATCGCGGCGCGCAAAGTCCCCAAGTTCACGCCTGGCAAGGCGCTCAAGGAGATGATTCATCCTTCGGGGAAGAAGTAGCCTTGACCTAAAGCCAGTGTACAAGACGGCCCGGCCGAAACGCCGGGCCGTTCATTTTCCGGCCGGCGCCGCGACGATGCGCGTCCGCCAACCGTTTGACACTGCAAGCGGCAGTCTATATAATCCGCCAGCCCCGCAATAACCGGGCAAGGTCGTATGGCGACACTCAATTACTACCAGATTCTCGGCCTCAAAACCGATGCGACCCCCGACGAGATCAGGGAAGCGTTCCGCAAGTTGATGCGCAAGTACCATCCCGACCTCTCGGAGCTGCCGCGCGAAGAAGCGACGATCAAATCCGCCGAGATCAACGAAGCTTACAGGGTGCTAAGCGATCCGAAAAAGCGCGCCGACTACGACAACCTGCTTAGGCTCCGCGGCGAAAAGGTGATCACGTACAAGCAGGAGCCCAAGCACGACGAGCCCAAGATCGGCAAAGATCCGGGCGGCAAGGACAGTCCGGAGCCGTGGTCGAGCGAGGAAGGAGTGAGGAAGCGCTCGAGCGACACGTCCTTCAGCGACGAAGAATTTTTGAAACTTCTCAAGGATCGCGCGGAGTTCAAGCGCCTTATCGAGAAATACTACGCGATTCACTCCAGCCGGATACGCCTGAACTGGTCCAACGCCGATCTGAGGGAATGGCTGGGGCGGCCGTCCAACGGCGGGAAAACCCAAATCGGAGTGGAGACGGACAACCTCGACCTGTACGACGTGGAGTTGAGCGGCGCCAATATTTCGGACACCGTCCTTGAAAAAATCAATTTCCGCTCCTGCAACCTGACTGGCGCCAACCTTCAGGGAACGGTTTTTTACGATTGCGAGTTCACCGAATGCAACTTCACGGGCGCCAACTTCACCGGCGCGGTCATACAGAATCCGAAAAAAATCCAGAAGTGCCAGTTCGTCAACGCGCGTTTCGACAAGGTCGCGTTCCGCGGCCAGATAGTTTTCATACGCGACAGCAACTTCAAAGGCGCGATCGCATCCGGGATGCAGTTCACCGACCTGCTTGGCAAGCCCAAGCCGGCGTTGAAGGATCACGTGCTTGCCTGTCTCAAAGAGCAGCAGTGGCGCAACCTCAACGCCGAGCAGTTGGTCGCGCAGATCGAGGGCGAAAGGGGCGGCGCCAAAAAGGGTTTTTGGCCGTTCGGCAAAAAGTAATCCGCTTCCGCTTTGGCTTGGCGCGACGGCGACGGGGCTGAAGGACTTACTCTTCGGTTCCCAGGGACAATGCTTCGTCCGTGCTTATAAAAACCACGCCCGCGGATTTCATTTCATCCACCGCGCTTTTCCCCGATTCTTCCTCTACCGGCGCGATCGCATCCTCGACCACGAAAACCTTCGCTCCGCGCTCCGCCAGCCCAATAGCCGCCGCCTTGACGCAATAGTCCGTCGCGACGCCGAACACCACGTACGCGGCCTCGCCGGGAGTTATGCCCGCAAGCTGCGGCACCCGGCGAAGTATCAGGTTTTCCGCGTGCGGATTGGTGAAAACGCTGAACGCGACTTTTTCGATTATCACCTGAGGCGGCAAATACGACAGTTCCCCCGTTCCCTCGCGCGTGATAAGCGAGTTTTTCATTCCGATCGTCGCGGGAATCTTTTCCTGGCCGTGGGTGCCCCTCACGCAGTGCGGCGGAAAGCCGTACTCCTCGAACTCCGGATCGTTTTGCGAGTGCGCGTCCATGGTTGCAATCACCGGTATGCCGCGTTCCCTTGCAGCCGCGTACAACCGGGCGATGTTCGGCACAAGCTTGGCCGCGCCGGGCACGCTAAGCGCTCCGTCCGAGTCCATAAAATCATGTTGGGTGTCGATGTCTATGTAAATCGGCTTCATCTTCACTTCACCGCCGGAAATATTACTTCACTTCCCTTTAACAGCCAACCCCGTCGGCCACTAGCCTTGCCAACGCGGCGCCCATCTCGACCGGGTAAGGCTGCGCGGACCGCTCGTGAAGACGCGGCGGAAGCTTGGCCAGCTCGCCCATGGCGCGTTCGCGGACTTCGGCTGTGACGGGAGGTTCGAGCAAAGCTCGGCCGTTCTCCAGAACTTTGACATGCTGCGGCGCATAACCCTGCGGCGGCTCCTCGCCATAAAGAAGCAACAAGTCCGCCGCATAAAAACCGTCCGCGTCAGTTGAGCGTCCCACCTGCTTCGGGCCGGGAAGCGTGGCCTTGTCGCGCGAAAGCTTGCGTTTGTATTCCATTTCGCCGGTGAGCGGATTTTCGAGCGCGACAAGCTTGTAAACTCCGCCCAGCGCGGGAAGGTCGCGGCTTGTTATCAAATCCGTTCCCACTCCGAACGCGTCCACGGGCGCGCCGCCTTCGATAAGCGACGAAATCTTGTCTTCGTTCAGGTCTCCGCTGGCGAAGATGATCGCCTGCTTCGCCCCCCCCGCGTCAAGTATCCCGCGCACTTCCTTCGAGAGCGCGGCGATGTCGCCGCTGTCCAGCCTCACGCCCTTCAGCTTCGCTCCGAATCCGGCGGCGAGCTTCGCGCCTTCCAGCGTGTCGTAAGTGTCTATCAGCAAAACAATGCCGTCCGGAAACACCCCGGCGTAGGCTTCGAACGCCTCTTGCTCGCTTTCGAAGCTCATTATCCACGAGTGGGCTAGCGTGCCGACCACAGGGATGCCGAACCGTCGTCCGGCCGCGCAATTCGATGTGGACGCGCAGCCTCCGATATAAGCCGCGCGTGCGCCCCACTCCGCCGCGCCCAAACCGTGCGCGCGCCTCGCGCCGAACTCCGCGACGGCGCGCCCGCGCGCGGCATGCGCGACGCGGGCCGCCTTGGTGGCGATCGTGGTCTGGTGGTTGACTATCGCCAAAAGCGCGGTTTCCAAAAGCTGCGCCTGGATTATCGGAGCGCGGACGCGCAATATCGGCTCGTCAGGGAAAACGACGCTGCCTTCCGGGAACGAAAAAACGTCGCCCGTGAATTCGAGCCCCCGCAGGAGCGAAAAAAACGAATCGTCCAGGTGCGAAAGGGCCGGCAGGTTTTTCAAATAGCGGACGTCGTCGTCCGAAAATCCCCACCCGCGGATGAAATCCAGGGCGGCTTCCAGCCCGGCGTATACGTAGTAATTTCGCGCGTGGATTCGATTAGGCCCGCCTCCCCGGATGAACAGCTCGAAGTGGGCGATTTCATCGGCGCGGCCGCTGAAATAATACCCCGCGGCCATCGTAATCTCGTACAGATCTACGTGCAATCCCGATCCCGCGCCCGGAGTTTCGCGAAACGTTTTGATTGAATCTTTCAAGGGATTGAATTATAAGCGCGGCGCCGCGGGATCGTCAGTAAAGTACGACGAACCGCAGGTCGAGTTGGAGCGGATCGTAGTACGCGAGCGCCGGCCTGCCGGCGATTATCGCAAGCGACAGGTGCTCCGCCTCTTCCTGCGCAACGACTTCTGGCGCCGCCCACATGGTTCCCGCTGTATCGAGCGCGGCGACGAACTTGATCCTGTTGATGGAAGAGTCGAAATACGCGATTGCCGGTTTCGCCTGATAGGTGGCGAGCGACGACCAAAGCCCCGCCCCGCCGAACTCCAAACCAAGCGGCGTTTTCCATTCGGAGCCGGATGGATCAAGAGCCCCTGCGAACATCAGCCGCGACTGGTTGTTTTCGAAATAGCTGACCGCCGGAGCGCCCCCGACGAATGCAAGCGAAGAATAAAGCCCCGCGCCGAGTGTTCCGTCAATTGTCACCGGCTCCGGCCAGGACGTGCCTTGCGGATCCATCGCGCGCACGAAGGCGAGCGACGCGGAGGATTCTTCCACGAATGTGATTGCGGGATGTCCGGCGACCTCGGTCAGCGAGTTGCGCTCGCCCGCGGACGCGCCCGCCGCCGCAACGTGCGGAGCGTCCCAGGCCGCGCCGGTTTCGTCAAAGGAGCTTACGTACATGAAATTGTGATTCGAAATATCCAGATAGCTCACCCCGGGCCTTCCGTCTATCACGGCCAAGGATGTGTTCGCGCCCACGCTTCCTTGGGATGCAAGCATGACCGGCTCGCCCCAAGCGCTTCCCGCGCTGTCCAGGGCGCGGACATATTTCGCTGCGGAGTTTGAAGCGTCGAAATACGAAATCGCCGGCGCATCCGCTATTTCCGCGAGGGAGCTGTACGAGCCGACGGTTCCGGCGGAATCCACCAGGACTGGCGGGCGCCAGGCTTCGCCCAGTTCGTCAAGCGCGGCGATGAATTTCAAGTCGCCGGCGCCGATGTCGAAATACGAAACCGCCGGTACACCCCCGATTTCCGCAAGCGAGCAGTATTTTCCGACAAAGCCTTGGGAATCCAAAGTCCTCTTCCGCCATCCGGAAATGTACAGCTCGTCCGCGGCGATTTCGACGTCCGACGCGCCGTCGGAATCCGTCACGCGCACTGACGGCAGATAAAATCCGGGTACGGAATACTGATGTTGGATCGAACTTTGCGGTTGCCGAGGAGTGTCCCACGCACCGTCGCCGTCGAAATCGAATTCGTACGAAACAATAGTCCCGTCCGGGTCGAGGCTTGAGGAAGCGTCCAGCACGACGGTCAGCGGCGCGGCGCCCGACCGGGGATCAACCGATAAATCGGCGAAAGGCGCCGAGTTGGCCCGAACCTGCGTGGAGGCGGTCGCTTGGTTCGCCATGGAATCCGTGATTCTGACGGCGGGGAAATAAACGCCCGGAGTATTGTAGGTCGCGGATATTTCCGGCGTGCTTCCCGATGTCGACTCGTACGCGCCGTCGCCGTCCGCGTCCCATTCGTAAAGCACGATCGCACCGGAGCCGGCCGTGCTGCCCGACGCGTCGAGCAGCACTACTAGGGGAGGATTCCCCGATGCGGGAGTGGCCCTGATTTGCGCGGATGGGGCGGAATAAACCGAAACCTCGAAATCATATTCCGCCAGGCCGTACTTATTGGTAACCGCGAGGCTGCACGAATATTCGCCCGCTGCTCCCAGCACGACGGTAGGGGAAGGCACAGCCGCAACGGACGGCGACGCGGCATCGCCGAAACTCCAAGCGTACGACAGCGGCGGCGTGCCCGCGACGCTGGCCGAAAAAACCACCGCCGCGCCGGATTTTCCCCCGGACGGGCCGACTTCAAAAATCAGCGGCCTCTGTCCCACCTGAACCGGATCGCTTTGTTCTCCGGGCGTACCGCTTCCGTCGAGCGGCACGACCGCGACGAACGCGTGTGCCGCGTCCGGAAGGGGTATGACGAATTTCGGCGGATGGCCGCCGCCGTTTTGCGCGTATTCGATTTCTCCGATTGCGGTGTATTCGCCGCCAGCTTCGGACGAAGTGAGTATCCGGTACGACGCAACATCGGCAAGGTAAGAGAGAGCGATTGGATTTATGTCCTTTATATCCACCTCTCCGTCGCCGTTTCCATCCACCGTGCGCTCGCGTTGGTCGTCTCCGATGCCGTCTCCGGTTTTGGCTTGGTAATAAATCGCGATGGGAGTCAGATCGGACAGCCCGACCTCGCCCGAAAAATCGTAATCCCCTCGGTTGACGTAGCTCCAGGACAAGGTTTTCGTACCCTGGTCGTACGAAAGGTCGTAAACCTTGCCGGCTTCTCCTTTGGGGACGGAGGACCGGATTTTCCCTTCGGGATGGAATTCCTTCAACTTGTCGTCAAGCGCGTCAAGCAGCAACGCCATTATCGCGGGATCGGGACTTTCGTTCGAAATTGACGCGAAAAGTTGCGATGCCTCCTGTGAGAGACTTCCATCCATTGCAAAATGGGAATCCTTCCGCGGCGGTGCATTCCCGCCCCCGCAGGAAAGCGCAGCGGTTAAAAGCAAAGCGCAAATTGAAGCTTTTGCGCCTTTTGACGCGGCTGGTCGCGCAAGTTTCTTCCGGCCACGGGCCATTTGAATATTTGTCCGGCCGCAAAACTCGGCCGCAATTATTGTACCTTCAATTTACGGCGGTTATCCGGAACGGCGCAAAAAGGGAACGGGACTATTTCAGATGCTTTTCGAAAAACTCGACCATCAGCGCCGTCAGTTCGCGCCCGTCCGGATGGGTGCCGCGGAAATCTCCGTGCTTTCCTCCCGGTACCACGATTAGCTCGCTTTCGACGCCCGCCTCCGCAAGCAGCCCGTGCAGCCGCTCGGACTGCTCCACCGGAACCAGCGGGTCCGAATCGCCGTGGATGATCAGAAACGGCGGGTCGTCGCGGTCTATGTACGTGACCGGCGACGCCGCAATCGCCCTGTCACGGACTTCATCAAGCTTTCCGCCCAGGAAGCCCTCCAGGATCCCTTTGTGTTCTTTGCTCGCGCGCCTGCCCAGGATGGTGAAATCGGACGGCCCGAACCAGTCGCACACGGCGTCTACGCGGCTGGACATGTTGCGCTCTCCCAGATCGCCTTCTAGTGCGGCAACGCCGCCGGATGTGCCCAGAAGCGCGGCGAGGTGGCCTCCCGCGGAAAGCCCGAACACGCCGATGCGCCGCGGATCGCCGCCGTAGGACGCGATGTTCTTCCGCACCCAGCGTATCGCGGCCTTGCAATCCTCGATCTGCGCCGGCCATTTGGAGTCAGGCGCCAGCCGGTAGTTGATCGAAACGACGATGAATCCGGCCTCGGCAAGCGCGGCCATAAAAGTCTTGCCGCTTATCTTGTCGCCCCTGCGCCATCCGCCGCCGTGGATATAGACGACGACGGGCATCGGCGAATCGGGGACTATCCTAGGGGCGAATACATCCAGAAGGTGGTACTTTCCGCCGCCTTCAGCGTACCTGACATTCGCGACGTATTTGAAATCGCGCAGAAGCCCGCGGATGCGCTCGCCCGTCTGCGAAAACGCCGCGGCCGTTAGCGCCGCCAGCATGGCGAAAGCGATGGATAAAAGCAAAATCCGTTTTTTAATTGAAGGACTCAATCGCAAGTCACCGACTCAATTTTACTCCAGGCTGTTCAATACCGGACAAGCCTGTATATCCCGCGCAGTCTGCGCGTTCGCAGAATTACGCCGCCGCCTGTGCGCGATCCGCGCAGATCCGTGTTTCCCTCGATAGTCGGGATGTAACCCGATTCGTCCGGCGCGCCCGCTATGAATCCAATGTGTCCGACGCGCTTGAGCTTCGGATAATAAAGAAGGAATATCGTTCCGGGCGGAATTTCGCGAGCGAATTCCGCCGGCGAAAGCGCCGCAGCCTTTCCACCCGTCAGCTTTTCCCCGTGCGCATCCGCCCATTCGAGCCACGCGGGCGTGTACGCCTTGAGCTTGATTTTCGCGAACGGATTTTCGACGCGGAGTTCCGTCGCCGCGCTCTTAACGCAGAAATATACGAACGCGGCGCACCATGGCGCGGGCGTCCTTATCCCGGTGCTCGCGAGAAACCGCTCGATTTCCTTGCCCCAGTTGGAGCCGGGCGGCTCCTCGCGCACGCCGACGAATCCGCGCGCGACCTCAAGCGTTCCGCGCATCAGCGGCGATGCGAATTTATCCGTCATTCCTGCCATCGCCCTCCATTGTAGATGGATGCGGAATCAGAGCGGGCGCGCCCTCCGCGCGCCCCGCGCGTTTTTTGACGGGGGGCGAATTGCCGTCCGCGCCGAGGCCGCGGATGGCCCGCAATATCTTCCCCCCCATCATCAAATTCGCGCGCTCCAGTTTCGCAATCTCGGCCAGCCTCTCGTCGATCCGCTGCATGTTGCCGTTGGATATTTTGCGCAGCTCCGCGATTACACGCGCCATCCCGGCGCTTGCCGCGGTGACGAGCGCCGCGAGACCCGCAAGTATCGCTCCCGTCGTCGTGATTTCCGGATTCACAGCGCACCGTCCTTCGCGTCCGCCGCCGCGCGCTCGATCAAAAGATTACGCGTCGTCTTCGCCGTCCCGCTGCAGGCGAGCGCCCGCGCGGCGCGCCGCGCGACGAACCGGCGTTTGTCCTCGCCGGAGTCGAACGCCTCCTCGGCCTCGCCCGCGAGCCTGCGGATTATTTCGATCACCGGTGCGATCTCGTCGTAATGCTTCCACAGCCACTTCGCGTACCGCCAGACTTCCTTCAATCCGATTTTTAAAAACTTCAAGACCTTCATTGATTTCTCCTTAGTCACGCCTCGCGTGACGCGATTTCATTTCACTCCGAGTTTTCTTCCCGCGAATCCGAGAATGTGCTTCAGGCTCATCCGCATCTTCCAGACATACGGCGCGTCCGCCGCGGTGAGCGCGGCGAACAGAATCCTCCCGCCGCGGTCAACCTCGACCGGACGGAAATACGGCGCGGGCGGCGACTTTCCCGCCGCGATTTCGATAAGTTCCGCGCCGTCGTATCCGAGCAGGTAGCACCAGTCCTCGAACGTCGGCGTTGCATCAATCCGGAAGCGCACCTCGACACCGAAAACGAAAAGCCCGCCCGCCTCGATTCCGAACGCCGTGCCCGTAGAGTCCACCGCGATGTACGATGCGGGCGCCGTGAACCGCGACGGCGCGGCGAAAAACGCGGCAAGATTGACAGGCGCTGCCGAGTGCGTCTTCGGCTGGGTGTCCGCGATTCCCCAGATATTGCTGCCGTCCGAAACGTACGCTTCGCATCCGCGCACCGCGATTTCCGCGCCCGCGAGGGTTGCCAGAGGCGCGCCGCCGGGAAGGTTCACGACGGGCATGGGCGCGGCCTGACCGGCTCCGAGCTGCACGCTGTAAACGCGTCCCGCCGCGCCCGCGTTGGCGGTCACGAGAAGCTCCGACGATGCACCGATAGTCCCCGCCTGCTCGCCGCTCTGCCAGGGAAGAAGCTGAACCCAAGCACCGGGAGCGGCGCGCTGGAGCACCGTCCATCCGTAATTCGGCGCGGCGAGGTCGCCGGCGAGCGCGTAAAGCGAAGCCGCGCATACCGTCATCCCCGCGACGAAATAGTTTTGTCCGATTGCCGGAAGAACGGGCTCCCCCGCTATAACCGAGCCGTCAAACCTGTAAATATTCAAGAAAGGCCGGTTGTTCGTGCTCGTACCGATGAAAGCGTACGGTGAAAATACGCGTGCGCACGTGAACTGCTCGCCCGGCCCCGGCGCGCATCCGGGAATCGCGACGAGCGTTCCCGTGGTTTCGCCGACGCGGTAAATCTGCCCGGCGGTCAGCGCGTAAATCTGCGTTCCCAGCCGGAAAACGGTAATGAGCGGAGCGCCTATGTTGTTCGTCGTGAGTTTGCCCGGCCCTGCGCTCGCAAGCAATCCCAGCATTTCCGCCGCTTCCGCGGTGAATCCGACCGAAAGCGCGTTGTCGGCGTCGATGCGCGCGATTTCGATTCCCGCGGCTTCGCTCAATTTCACGTCGCCGGAGAGCGCGGTTTCGTCGCCGTATTCGCCGAGAGAAAGCACGCCGAAATCGAACGACGGATCGGGATTGTCGGCGGCGGGCTCGGCCCGCCAGTCGCGGTTGGACGGCGGATGCGGCACAGCGCCGCGTTTCCCCCGCGCGGAAGAGCGCGCGATACGCGCGTCGATTTCGGATGCGAGATTTCGGATTTGCTTCGCCATCTGTCCTCCTAAGAAAGCGGCGCGGATAGATAATCCACGCCGGATACGACGGTCCGCGTGCCTTCGATTACGACGCGGTGGATAAGAAAACTCATTTCTATTCCCGTCGCCGCGTCTTCCACCGCCGCGGTCATATCCACGTCCGCCGTCGGATCGACGATGCATGAATACTCGACAGCTTGGAACGCGCGGATGAACTCCGACAGCAGCGCGTCCGCGCGCGCCTTGGCCGCGTACCGGTCAAGCGCGTTTCCCGCGTCCTCGATGTATGTCAGATGTCCGATCGCCGATGTTTTCTCCAGCAGGGCGGGGAAGTAAAACGGCGCATCGGGATCGTCGTCCTGGACGCACGACTCGATTTCGTATTCGAGAGCGCCCCAAATTCGGATTTCGTTCAGCGCAAGCCCCGGATCGCTCTGGTTGGACAGTCCGTCTTTGGCCGGTTTGACGCGCACCTTGAGATACCGGAACCGGTCGAACGAAAGCGAATCGAACGTGCGCACTTCGAGCGCCTTGAGAAAACACTTCGCGCCCGGTGCTATGCGTACGAACCCGACTCCGTCCCTGCTTCCCAAAAGCTCGACGCCGTAAAGGAAAATCAAATTCGCGCCGCTTTGCGAATTCGGATTCGCGCTGTTCGCCGCAACCACGTCGACGCGCGAAATCCGGAAGAACCCTCCCCCCTCCGGAGCGCCGAGGTCGAGCAGCGCGAAATCCCGCCAGTCGTACGGCTCGCCCGGAAGGTTGTGCCGCCCGAATCCCGTGTTCGCGCCGCCGTCCGATACAAGCGCGATCGTTCCCGCGTCGAACGTTTTCTTGTTGCCTTCCCACTTGAATGTCTCGCCGACTCCTTCCTGCAAGTCGGTTATTTCCGCATCGTCCGAGAGTGGCGCGGGCGCGGGATTTTCGCCGCGGATTATCACGCGCGTGTATACCTCGTGCGCGTCCCGCGGCCCGGATACAGAAACCGGATTCAAAAGCGTCAGATCCGGCGTTTCGCTCTGCTCGATTGCGCGCAGTTTGAACCTGCCGGAATCGCTGTCGTACGAAAGCGAAACGTTTCCTGGCAGCGCGCCGCGCAGGTGCGAAATAAAATCCGCGACGCTCCCGTCCGCTTCCGCCCACTCTACGCGGTTCAGGTCGAGTCCAAGCGCCGGCAGATCGAGTTGCGCGACGGACAGCCCCGGCCCGCCTTTTTCCTTCGGATACGTCAGCGCCGAAAGCAGGACATTTGAAACATCGTTCGTTCCCTCGATGTAGCAGCGCACGCCGGAAATGAAAACATCGTCTTCCGGTATCGAATGAAACCGTACGACTCCGCTGTCCGGATAAACGGCGTAACTTCCAGGCGGAAGCTCCCCCCCCGCGGAATCAAAAACGCGGATGTCGCCCGGCTGCCATGCGCGTCTTTCACCCTCGGCCGAAAATCCGTCCGGCGTCTCCGCCATTACCAATCCGAAAGTGTGGTCGTCAAATTCTTCCGCACGCGCAAGCGGCGCGCCGTCAACAATCGGGATTTGCTCCGCTTCCATCGCGACCGCGCACACGGTGCGCGACAAAATGTGCAGCCTGTCCAGCGCGACCGCGGGCAGCCCGTAATCCCGCGGCGTTATCTCGGTCAGAATTCCGTCGAACAGCCGCTGCGACTCGTATTCCGCCGGGCCGGTGTACACGTCGCACCACAGCTCGCACTGCGCGAAGAGCTGCCAGCGCTCGGATGGATCGCTTTCCGCTCCGAAACCGCCGTCCGGCGGAACCGGATCCAGCTCCAGCCGCGCGGGAAGACCGCTTTCGCGCACGAGCCTGAATCCGTTTTCCGCAAGTGGATATTCCCTCCACTCGTTCGATTCGGGATGCGATGTTTTGAGGCGCGCGCGAAAAACGATGCGTTTGTTTCTCGCGGCGAGCGCCGCGCGCGCGGTTTCGGTGAAGCTCATCACTCGTCCTCCCATTCCACGCTCGCCAGATTGGTCCAGTCCGAATACGTGCCGAAACGTTCCAGCCAGAAAACGACGCGGACGAAATCGTCTTCGCCCGCAAGCCGGTCGCGCCTCGCCGCGATGCGCGGATCGAGCTCTTCGATAAATCCCTGGTACGCCCTGGCGCGCGTGCTTTCAAAAAATACGACCGGCTGGTTGGTTTCGAACAGCGTGATAAGGAGATTGTCGAACCGTATCGGCTGGGTGTTTTCAAGCGAAAGCGCGTTTTCGGGAAATTCGATTTCGATGCGCACCGGCCGCGGCTGATATTCGCCCGCGATCCTGTGGGGAATTCCGCTGCGGTCCAAAACAATCGCCGCGCACGGCGAGTGCTCGACGCGCGATTTCACGCTCGACAGCACGAACGTATCGGCGTCCGCGCCCGTTGTCCAAAATTTGAGCATTACGCGCCCCTCCTCGTCAGATCGACAAGCGTACGCGTTACGATGCGCGTTATTTCGTCCGCGACGTCCCGCGGCGAGCCGACGATTCCGTTCACCGTCACGTTTATCGTCGCCCTAGGCGCACGCCCGGAAAGAAACGCGGACGACGGCAAAAGCGAAAGCGGCGCGCTCATCATTTCCGGCGGACTGAATAGCTCCGGCAGCTTTGCGGGCGGAAGCTTCGCTTTCTTGTCCTTTCCGAAAAGCCCTCCCAGGCCGCGCACCAGCTCTCCCAAAAGTCCGCCGAACAAATCTGCGAAAAACGAGCCGCCCAGCGCTTCACTCACCGCGCCGGAAACGTCGTCGCCGATTTTTCCCGCGAAGTTGCGCAGGAACCTGCGCCCCGCATCGTCGAATCCGCCGCGCCAAAGCGCGTTTCCGATTCCGCGCACGCTGCCCAATACTTCGTCGCCCAGCCGCTCCCAGCTTCCGAACGGCGAATCGCTCCGCGCGCCGCCCGCATCAATCCCGGCGAATTTGGAGAACGCATCCAGCACGTCGCGCGTCCCCTCCGCCAGCTTCGCGAACTGCGCGGCAAGCTCCGCCATCGCGTCGTCCATTTCGCCGCCAATTTCAAAATCGCTCATCTTTTTGCCTCACGCCGAAAAAAACGCGGGATCGAATTTCGGCTCCTCGTTTTTTCCGCAAATTTCTTCAATCAGCTTTTCGCGGATGCGCTTTATCGCCCGCTCCGCTTCCTTCCTGTCCGCTCCGAACGCGACGGCGTGCACCACGCGCTCCTCCGCTTTCCGCGCCCGGATATGCGCCGCGAGAATTTCCAGGCCGCGCATCGTCTGCGCGTCGAGAATTTCCGCAGCCGTCCATCCGTACTCGGACGCGATGAGATCGATCAATCCGCCGATCGAGAGCTGCGAAGGAGCGCCGCGGCTTTTTTTGAGAGCGAAAGGAAATGCTCGGACATAAATTCCTGCTTCACGATCGCAAGCGCGATTTCGGCAAGGTCGTCTTTCGTGATCGTGTCCAGGAACGATTCATCCTCGCCAAGCGTTTCGCACACAACCTCGCCGATTAGCGGCAGCGAAAACAGAATCGCCTTTCCGCCGCCGCCGCCCTCCGCCTGCGATGCGATTGACACGGCCTCCGCGATCTTGCGTCCCAGAGACAGCGCTTTTCGCGCGCTCCACCGCGGCACGGTCAGTTTGCGCCCGTCGCGCAGGACGAGAGGCGTCCCTTCGCCCAAAAACACGTCGCGCTCGATTTCCAAAACCGTTTCGTTCATTTCGTCCTCCTAGTACGTCGGGCCGATTTCCGGCACGTAAGGGTTGCTCTCCACGTCGCCCGCGGCAAGCCCCATGTTCTCGAATATCGGGCCGAAGAATTTCTGGCGTCCGAAAGGCGCGGCCGCGTCGCTTTCGTCGGGCAGGCACTCGCCGGAAAACTCGATTCCGATCCAGTCCTTTTCGTCGAACGCGAGCGACACGTCGGCTTCGAGAAGCACGCGCGGCAGCGTCAGCTCGAAAAAGCTCGCGCCGTCCGGATAGCGGTGGACCAAAACGAGATGCACGGGCCGAGCGAATCCAGGAGCGGAAAGCGCGACCTCGCTGTACGGCGGGCGCTGATACGAATAGCTGAGCAAAAGCAGCTCTCCCGGAGCAATCGCCGAATTGTCCTTCAACTTGATCGCGTCGAGCGCGGCGGATACTTCGTAATCCGTGTTCTTCACGAACGTCGTCTGACCGTCCGCCGTTTTCAAAACGATGCTCGTTCCGGTGGACGGGAACCGCAGCGTGTACCACCTGCCGGGATACAACCTCGCGTACTCGGTCATCCCCTGCGCGCTCGCGGTCTCCTGCGCGGAAAGCCCGGACAGCCCCAGCGCGTTGTTGATCGTGGGCGGGTCCACTTCGCCGAAGCGCCCTCGCACGATGAAGCTTCGACGCAGCGGCACGACGTGGTCGGTCGCGAATTCAAGCCCCACATTGCTTTCATGGCGCAGAACCTCGACGCGCTTTTCGATTTCGACATCCGTCGCCCAGCCGCACTTTTCGCCGTTTATGTAAATCTCCGCCGACCCCACCGTCAGCGCGCTTACGTTGTTCGTCATAAAATCCTCCTTAAATGGACTTAACTTTCTAGTTAAGCCGTCAAAACAAACCGCAGATCGAAAATCGCGCGGCACAGCCGCAGCTCCGGCGCGTCTCGTATCGGAATTTCTGCTATCCGCGCGTCCGTCACAACCATCTCGTCGCGCATCTCCGCCCGCACCGGCTCCCCCTCCCCGTAAATCCACCGGTGTCGCGGTATCCGCGCGCCGCGGTCGGTGTCGCCAAGCAGCGCCGCGAGTATCCGCTGCGCGATTGTCCGCGCGGCCAAAGCGTCGCCGCCGTCCGCCCAGCAGTCCGCCTGGAACGTGACAGTCGCCAGCGCGGCCGGCCCGCCCGCGGGCTTCGTTTTTCCTCCCAACGTCCGCGGCACGACGACGACGCATGGAAAGCTCACAGGCGAGCCGGGCGCGAAGCTGTGCGCCACGTCCGGCAGCTTTTCCGAAATCCACGCGTTAAGAGATGTAATCGCGTCCCTCATCCCTGCACCTTCCTTGCGTACGCGATCTTCACCTGCACGCTTCCGAATAACACGGGTGCGTCGACGCGATACACGCGCCAGTCCGCGCCGCGGAAATGCAGGATCGTTTCCGCCTCGACGCCTTCATCCGCGTCCATCACGATTTTCACGTCGCCCGCCTCGATGCGCACCGATTCGATTTCGCGCGTTTTGAAAACGTAAAATTGTTGATCCGCAGCCAGAACAATCGGCCGCGGCGAAATCGGAACATCGGTCGCGATCCGCGCCGGCGGCATCCCGCTTTCGGGATGCCCGCCCGTTTCCTCGTACGTGCGGATGAAGACTTCCTCCGCGCTTCCGCCGAGCACGCGTATCATCCGCTCGAACAACGCTTTTAGTCTGGTTCCGTCCGGCATTTCAGCTCCTAGTGCGGGTAGTCCCCCCGCTGCTCGATTTCGACCGGCGCCGCGCCCATCACCTCGCGCGCCTGCCTGCGCAGCGCCTCCGCGAGCCCGGACAAGTCCACGTCCGCACCGCCCGCGCCCGCTTTGATCGCGAGCCGCGATTCGCTTCCCGCGATAAGCATCAGCGCGTCGTGGACCGCCCGCGGCAGATCTACAAGATAGGTGCGCACGCTGACCGCCGCCCCCTCCCCCGGATCCGCCAAAAGCGTCACGATTCCGGTCAGGTTGTTTATGCTTTCGTTTTCGCCGAGCGGATGCAACCCGCCGCCGATGTAAACGTCGGTCAGCCCGTCCAGCCAGCCGCCCAGGCCGCAACCCCACTTCCTGTGGTCGGGACTTAGCGCGGAAAGCGGCAGCTCCACCCAGCCCGCGCGGTTCAGGACGCTCGCCCGCGCGCCGCTTTCCAGGATCGCGCGGATGAAATTCCGGCTGACCGGAGAAAGCACCGCGCCCGCAAGCACGTCCGCGATATCGCCGTCCGACAGCGCCTGCTCGCCCTCCGTAGCGTCGCCGCATGCCAGCCGAATGTATTCACTCAAAGTCATCTGTTCCTCCGCATACCGTAACTTCGCATCCCGCTTCCAAAAGCGCCTCGGCCTCTTCTTTGGCGCACAGCGCTTCCCCGTCCGAAAACCAGACGCCGCAAATTTCGCCCGTGTAGCGCCGGTTGCGCGTCCTTGCCACGAACAGCTTTTTCAAAGGCGGCAAATCGGGTTCCGCGTCCGCGGTTTCGCCTGTTGCATTGCTTTTGCGGGAAGATAAATCAACAGCGCGCCGCGCCGCCATCCGCCTCGTCCTTAACCCGCGCCCGGCGGGCGCGCCCGCGCCGCTTCCGCGGAGCGCGAGCGCGTACGGATCGTCGAAAAGCACTTTCCCGCCGAGCATCAGGTAACCGGGGTTGACCATTACTTGTTTATCCCCTTCAGCCTAGCCGCGGCCTGCGGATGGAACACCGCCAGTCCGCAGTAGAACTCGATAAGCGTGCGGTACACGGGGGGGGAGGGGATAAGCCCCAGGTCGTCCACCTGGATTCCGCCGTTCGTAATCCCGCACACGAACTCGTCCGCTCCGTATTTGACGGCGTAGATGCTGCTCGTTTCGTCGTTTTCGCCCTCGGTTTCGTCGTTGCCCAGGATTTCCTCGTTCGTCTCGTCCTTCCCGATTATCTTCACCGGAATTCCGTCGTAGCGCGTCACCTGCCTGCCGAAGTCGTCCAGGTACACTTCGAGGAAGTTCGTTTCGCGCGCGATCTGCGTCAGTTTGCGCCTGTTGTGGCGGCTCATGTAAATCACGTCCGGCCCGCCCCACACAGCGTCTATCAGCATGTCCATGTAATCCATGGAAAGGTCGTCGCCGTTGTGCCCGCCGTCGTCCGCGGTTATCACCTGCGCGCCGGTCAGCCTTTTCGAAAGCCCTTCGAACGAATTCGGGTCGGCCGTGGTGTCGCCCTCGAAAAAGTTGCGCGTGAACGCGAGCGCCAGGCTCTTCACCTTCATCCGCGTCTGGATCGCGCGCTGGTCGTTTATGCTGCCGCGCGTTTGCTGCAGGTAGCGGTCCACGTCCACGACGCCGCCGAATATGACGAGCGGTTCGCTCGCCTGCGTGAACTCGCCCGCGCTCTCGGTGTACGCCGAATTCACCTCGCGGAATTCCACCGCGGGCAGCGACGATTCGATCGCGTACTTGTAGCTGTTGCCCTGCACCTCGATGAAGGGAAGGTCTTCCAAGACAGGCGAGAACTCGCCGAAGGTTTCGATCACCCCCTTTTTAAGCGCGTCCGTTTCAAGCTTCGCGGCGTCCGCCAAAGTCAGTGCCATACACGATCCTCCTTAAAATTACATAGTTTCTTTTTCCGGTTGATAATCCGGATTGCATCTGTAATCAAGTTCAGAGTTGACAGTTAACAGTTGACAGTTGCTTCGCATGTCCGGTGTATTTTGTCGAACAACCGCAGTTAACTGTCGAACTGTCAACTGTCCAACTGTCAACTTGTTTCCATTGCCTTCCCCGCCTGCTCCTTCGTCAAAAGTCCCGCGTCGATCGCGGCGAGCAATCTCGACTGCTTTTCCGCAAGCTCGCGCTCGCTTTCGCGGAACATCGCGCCGTACTTGATCCGCACGCCGAAGCTTTCCGGCTCGGTTTCGATCAATCCCAGCTTCCATCCCGCCCGGACGATCTTCGACAGGAACCGCTCCACCGCGCCGCCGATCGTCCGGCGCTTTTTCTCCGCAAGCGCGATCAATGGCTCATACAAAACGGACAGCGCGAATCCGGACAGCGCGCCGTATCCGGAAAGCTTCTCCGCGTCCAGCACCGTCACCCCGCTTATTTCGAAAAGCGCCCGGCGCAGCTCCGCGATATGCGTCGAGATCTCCCTCATGTCCGCGTCGTTGATGAGATACCCGACTTCCGCGCCCTCGCCGATCACCGACAGCACGCCGTTTTCGGAAATCACGTCGTTCAGAATCCGGCCGTTCACTGATTTCAGAATCGCGTTCATCGTCCGGCTGATGTTGCGCGACCTCTGCGAGTATTTCCAGTTGATGTCGTCGAATATCGTCAGCAGATCCGCGAAGTCGCTTTCGCCGTAAGCCCGCCCGACGCGCGGCCGGTTGCGCACGACGACCGCGGGTATCTCGCCCAGCGGATTTTTCGCGGCGGAGACGAGCCGCCATTCCTTCGGCTCGTCCGGCGCGGCGCCCGCAAGGTGCGCCGCGTTTCCGCCGAACCAAATCCTGCGGCCCTTCGGCGCGTCGCCGATGAATTCAAGAATCCGGTCGGGATGCAGCTCCCGCCTGTGCCGGGTTTCTTTCCCGTTCCCATCGGAGATCCGGTACTCGATGCGGATGAACGCAATTTTCGACGCGTCGTGGGGATCGCATTCAAGCGTGTAATCCTCCGCGGGGATGACTGAAACAGGGAGGGCCGGCGTCTCGCCTGCATTTCCCGCGCTCACCAATCCCGACGGATCGAACACAAGCAGCGCGTCACCCTTGATGGACGCCTCTATCGCCGCTTCGCTTAAAAGCGCATCCAGCGAGCTTATACCGCCGATCTCCAGTCCGGCGATTGCCCGCTCGACGAATTCCTGCGCCGCGGGGTCAGCCGCCTCCACGCCCGCGACCCGGTCGAACGCGAAGTGCGCCGGACGCTCCACGACCAGCCGCGGATAGTTGACTACAATCGCGGGTGCGGAAACTTCCGCCGAGTACCCGAGCAGGCTGCGCCACTCCCGCTCGTTCTCGTACGGCCTGCCCGAAAAGTACGCGTCGTACAGCGCGCACCGCCGCCTGCGCATGTACGATTCACTTCGCCCTTCCGCCGAATCAAGGTAATTCAAAGTATCGCTCAAAATAACCTCCGGGAGGCCGGGCGCCCCGCCCGGAAAACGGGCTTGGCTCGGTTACGCCTCCATCGCTTATTATAGCCAACATTTGTCAAGTATTGCCGGAAATGGACAGCCTGCGGCGGAAAAATCTTTGTGACAATCGGGGCAAGCGGGACGGGGACTGGAAAAGCCGACGCCGCGTTTTTTTCGCGAGCGACATGCCGCCGGCTCAATTTGCTTTTATGTCCACGGCGCGGCTAAATCAGGAGCCGGCTCCGTTCTGGCACGGCAGCGCGCCCTTCCCGATCCAGTTCACGATCGTGAATTACGGCGGGTAGAGGCGCTTATTAGAAATATCTAAGTTAAATTAAGATAGAATGACTCGGTTACCCGTATTTTGACGCTTAATGACCAAGATACGAAAATTGCTGGAACAGGTGTTGCGCGGTTCAGGCAACGTCTCCTTTGCAGACGTCTTAACCCTGCTCGATGCTCTAGGATTTCGCCTTGCCCGAAAAAAGGGAAGCCACCATATTTTTCGGCGCGCGGGTGTTAACGAACTGATCAATATCCAGAACTTCGGGGGTAAAATAAAGACGTACCAGCTCAGGCAGCTTGTCTCGATTATTGAGCGTTATGGGCTGGATGTGGGTGACGGCAAATGAAAGATTACCACGTCAACGTGTTTTACAGTGACGAGGACGGATGTTATGTCGCGGACATTCCGGACCTCAAATTCTGCTCGGCCTTCGGCTCGACGCCGGAGAAGGCTCTGCGCGAGGTGCTTATCGCGAAATCCGCATGGATTGAAGCGGCGCAGGCGTCGGGGAAACGGATTCCGAAGCCCAGATACCGCCCTGCGATTTACCAGGCTGCGGCGAAGTGATCCGAGGAGTCCTCGACAAACCTATCCAACACGCCCCGCGGTAATCCGGTACAGCTCGAAAAACGCGTCCGCGTCCAGCGACGCGCCCCCGACAAGTCCGCCGTCCACGTCCGCGCCCGCGGCTATCGCCGCCCAGTTTGCGGGCTTGATGCTCCCGCCGTAAAGCACGCGCATTTCCGCGGCGACTTCCGCCGACAGGAAATCCGACGCCACCGTGCGCACCCACGCGCACATCTCCTGCGCGTCCTCCGGCTTCGCGTTGACTCCGGTGCCGATTGCCCATATCGGCTCGTAGGCGATCACCAGCCGCCGCACCCGCTCCCGATGAATCCCCGACAGCGCGCCGTCAAGCTGGTTCGCGACGAAAGCCGCCGCCTCCCCCCCCTCGCGCACTTCCAAGGGCTCGCCGACGCACAGGATCGGGCAAAGCTCGCTTTCCGCAAGGACAAGCTCAAGCTTCTTCCGTATCAGCTTGTCGCTTTCCCCGAAGACGTTTCGCCGCTCGCTGTGGCCGAGTATCGCGTAGCGCAGCCCGTAGCCCGAAAGCTGGCGCACCCCGACCTCGCCGGTATACGCGCCCTCGACGTATTCCGACACGTTCTGCGCGCCGACGGCGATGCCGGTGCCCTCGAACGCGCGAATCAAATCGCGCAGGTACGGAAAGCTCGCGCAAACCGCGACGTCTATTTCTGGCTGCGTTCCGCCGAATGCGGCTTTGAGTTTCGCTGCGTAGCCGTCCGCCTCCTCGAAGGTCTTGTACAGCTTCCAGTTCGCCGCAAGCAGTTTTTTTCTCATAAATTGTACGGGCTGGGTTTATCCCCGCCCACCTAATTGTGGGGGCGGGTAAACCGCCCCCTACCACTCACCGGGCGTGCGCCGCACGCCCCTACTGCTCCGCTTCCACTTCCGCGATCTGGCGGTACAGGCTGACCACCTCGATCGCGGACACCATCGCGTCGAAGCCTTTGTTGCCCTGCTTCAGCCCCGCGCGCTCCAGCGCCTGCTCGACCGTGTCCGCGGTCACCACTCCGAACGTGACCGGGATGACGCTTTTTATCGCGATTTGCGCCAGCCCTTTAGTCACTTCATGCGCCAAAAGCTCGTAGTGGTCGGTCTGGCCGCGCACCAGGCATCCGAGCGCGACCACCGCCTCGTACTGCTTCGTGTTGACGACGCGGCGCGCCGTCATCGGAAGCTCGAAGCTGCCCGGCACCCAGAACACGTCCGCGCTGCCGCCCTCGCCGGACGTGTGGCGCGCAAGCGCGTCGAGCGCCCCTTCAAGCAGGCGCTTCGTCACCATATCGTTGAACCGCGAGACGACGATCCCGACCCGAAGCTCGGCCGCCATCCGCTTTCCGCTGAATTCCCTGTGCATCTTTGCCACCGCCTTTCCCCGCGCCAGAGGCGCACCGCCGTCATTATCCCCCTTTTGCAGCGCTCCGGTCAACAGCGCGAAGGATTGAGCGAAATTGCTCCGGGAGCAACCGTTCCGCCGGACGAGATTGACAACGCCCGCGGGCGCATTTAGAATCAGGCCATGTCAAGGGGAATATCGCTCGCGCTACTTCTGGCGGCCGCGCTCATCGCGCCGCATGCGCTTTTCGCGCAGGATACGCCGGGTGTGCTTAAAGCGCCGGGGCAGGTGGACCTTTCAAGCCCCGCCGATCAGGCCGCGTACATCCGCGCGTACAACTTCGACTGCGACGGCAGCTACGACGAAAAGAACGACATCTGGTGGCTGTCCACATCCAACCCGTTCAAATTCAAGAAGCGGTTCTCCGGCCAGTGGTACTTCGACAAGCTGTCGAGGAACATGTTCGCCGGTGATCATTTCGTGGTCAAAATGCTGATTCCCGCGTACACCCAGCGGCCCGACCGCGGCGGCAAGCCTACCAGCGGCGAGGTGCGCGTCGCGGTCAAGAATCCGCAGACGGACGAGGAGTTCGTGATTTCCGGCGTCCGCGTGGGTTTCACCCGCGAGGGTATCGAGCTTCCGAGTTACGTTTACGTGCCTATCGGCTTCATCAGCGACGACGGGCGCGTGATCGTCGAGGTGGGCGGGCTGGGCCAAATCGGCGTCAGCGAATCCCGTCTCGCATTGCTGGCCAAAGTCTAGGGGCCTCCCAACGTATCGCCGATCCCGCCTTGCGGGGCCGGTTCGCGTCCGGGTCGGATTACGTCGCGAGCTTTTCGTTGAGTTCTTCCAAAAGGCGCGCGGCCCCTTCTCTGCCTTCATGCGCGCGCAGCAGATCCCAAAGCGTTCCGTAGACAACCGGTGCTCCGGCCTGTTTCAGCCGGATGCCGCGAGCCGATAGGAATTTCTCGGCCTTCGGGTAATCTTTGGCGACGCGCTCGGTAAGCTCGTCTCCTTTAAGTGGCAACGGAGTTTTGTCCATCGCCTTTAGTTTACCATTAGTGCCGGAGGCGGCAAACGGCGCAATCGGAATCGCAATTTTTCACAAGCGCCGTGATATCATCGCGGCGTGATCGAAATCACCGTCAACGGAAAGAAGCGGAGCTACGAATCCGCTCCTGCGATTCCTGGGATTTTGGCCGAAATCGGCGCGCCGGAACGTCTTGTGGTCGTCGAAGTGAACGGCGCGGTGGTTTACCGCGAAGACTGGGAAAAAACCGAATTACGGGACGGAGACAGAGTCGAGGTGGTAACATTCGTGGGCGGCGGATAGCATTACGCCCGCGAGGTTTCGTTGCGACGGCATTTTTTGCTTTTGGCTTTTTTGGCCGCGTTCAGCGGCGCGGTTTTTGCGCCCCCGCGCGCGCTTGCGGACGAGGAATACACGACCGAGCGGATAACCTACCGCACAAGCGACGGCGTCAACATCGCGGGCACATTCTTCCGCCCGGCGAAGCTGCGGATGCAAAAGGTACCCGTGGTGATAATGCTGCACATGCTTTCGCGCTCGCGCAACGACTGGAACGCGATCGCCCCGCTGGTGATGGCGGAGGGTTACTGCGCGCTCGCGATAGACCTGCGCGGCCATGGAGAGAGCCTGGAGTTCGACCAGGCGGGCCGCACATGGCGGGAGTTCGGGGACGGCGACTTCCGCTCGATGCTTTTGGACGTGTCGGGCGCGGTTTCCTACCTCGCAACGCGCAAGGAAGTGAACACGGACAGAATAGCGATAATCGGCGCAAGCATCGGCGCGAACCTTGCGATAAACTACGCCGCGCAGGACAGGCACGTGCGCACGGTCGTGCTTTTGTCGCCTGGGCTGAACTACCGCGGAATCGAGACGATGCCCGCCGCCGAACGATACGGCACTCGGGCGATTATGATCGTCGCAAGCGAAAGCGACAACCCGTCCGCCGCGGATTCTCGCGCGCTGTACGAGCGGCTTCTCGACACCGCCGACCCGCCGAAGCTCAAGATGTACCCCGGCAACCGGCACGGCACCGATATCCTGTCCGCGGGCAACGGCCTCGACCGGATAATCATGGCGTGGCTGAACAACAACCTGCTTTTCTGAATCCGCGCGCGCACGAAATTGATTACTCCCGCGATTCAAATCACGACAGCACGCGGCGCCTGAACAGCGCGATCGTCCCCAGATACCACGCGATCGCGATCGCGATCTGCGCGCCCATGGACAGCGCGTATCCGGTCGCCGCGTCGTAGGCCGAGAATCCGCCCGACGCCTCGGCGAGGTTGATCGAGTAATAAACGGGGCCGTACGGCGCCGCGCACATCGCCGCAAGCTCCGCCGCTTCCTCGTTGACCGACGACTGGAAGGAAACGGACAAAAGCACCGCCGTGAAAACGGGCAGAGCCATCTGGACGATGAAATAACCGAAAACCGCTATGAACCGCCACGCGTGATTCGAAATCAGCACCCCGATGAACGCGGCGGCGGCAAACAGTCCATACTGCATGACAAGGGCCGCCAGCATGAACAGCGGGTAAAACGCGGGATTGAAATCGTTGAAAACACCCTCGCCCCTGAATTCCAGGTACGCGATCGCGCCGGCGACAAGCCCGGCGTACAGGATCGCCGCGGGAAAGTGCCTGTACGCCCGGCAGGCGTAAATCTCCGCGCCCACGCGCTCGGGCGCATGCCCCGACAGCGCGAACTCGGACGGCTGGTTATACTCCAAAGTCTGCGAAAGCGTGGACGCGCCCGCCGCGAGCGCGTTGAAGCACGCGTAAATCGGCGTAACCCAGAAGCACACTATCCCGAAAAAAAGCTCGCGGAAGTCCTCCCCCCCGCCGGGAAACGCGGTGGCCATCAAGTATGCGTACGCCGCCGCGGAAACGAACAGCACCGAATAGACGACGCCCTTGAACGTTCCGAGCCATTTCAAAAAACCGCGCCCACGCCGGGCCAGCCGCCTGTCCGCGAGCGTCATTTCGAGTCCGAAAAATGGAGCCTGCTCATGCCGTGCGGCCAGCAGATGCTTTGTCGCGTCGTTTCTCAAGGCGCGCGATGTTAGCATAGTCGGTTTTTTGAATATTTTGAATATTCAAAATAATCCGCCTGCCAGGGTCGTAATGCGCAGTTCTCCGGAAAGGCGCCCGGCCGTCAACCTTGATTTCTCAACGCTCGATTCCGTCTTTCTTTTTCCCTTTTGCCTTATGGCTCATCCCTCTTCACTCTTCACACTTCGCTCTGCACATTTGACATTTCCCCAATTTTCCGCAATAATCTTTCCGTCTATAATTTGCTGGTTTTGGCGGAATAAACGCCCGCCGGAGGTGCAGGGATGACAAAGTCGCTTGCCGCATTCGCAATCGCCGCGGCGCTTTTGGCCGCATCGCTCCTTGTCCCATCCTGCTCCGCGGGCAAGCATAGAAACTCCGCAGGCGACGCGGGCGGACATCGTTCCCGCGATTGGCGGGACTCGCCCGAAACGGGAATCGCAATCGCCGAACCGAAATCCGTCGCGCTCGAATCCGCGCTCGACGAAATCCGCGGCTACGAAACTCCGGACGGCGCCGATCCCGCGGTATTCGAAACGCTTCGTAGCGAACTCATCCGCCGGCTCGAAGAAATACATGGCAATGGAGCTGCAGCGCCGGGCGGCGGCGCGCGCGAATCGGGAATCGCGGGCGGCGCGCGCGAATCGGGAATCGCGGGCGGCACGCGCGAATCGGGAATCGCGGGCGGCGGCTCGCGCAATTCCGCAAGCGGGAACCGCATCGTATCAAGAGCCCCCCAGGGCGACGCCGGCCGGGTGACCGATCTCGCGTACGATCCGGGGACGAACACGCTTAGCTGGAGCTACGTGAACCTTGGCGACTTCGACGTCTCCGGCGAGGTGGGCGTAAGCGACATCACGCCGATCGCGCTCCACTTCGGCGCGCTCACAAACGACGGCATCGGCGACGACGCGCTGGAGGCATGGATAGACGGCGATGGTGACGGCGTGGTTGGAATAAGCGACATAACACCAATCGCATTAAGGTTCCTAAACGAAGTATGGGGCTATGTAGTCTTGACTTCTTCGCTTGAGCAAGGCGAATATATCCAAATCGGCGCGCCAACTCCCGTAAGCCAGCAAGTACTAGCTCAACATAAAATCACTCTAAACCTACCGATGGGACAACAAGGTTTTGTATGCGTCGTTCCGGTGGCCAGTGATAATTCGGAGGGAGATAGTAGCAATATAATCCAAATTCCGGCAAACTTAATAAGGCCAAATATTATGAGTATTGCACCCCAGAGTGCACTTGCCGGAAATTCAGTTGTATTTCGGGCAGCAATTTCCGGAACTCAGCCATTTATTTACAGCTGGAGTTTTGGAGATGCAGCCACTCCATCTGCCAGTAATCTGCAGCAACCAACCGAGCAAATTGGCTCAGAAGGTGAATATGATTGCCTACTTACCGTGTCAAATCCAGCAGGTAGCGATTCCAGGCATTTCAATCTTGATGTTGTTGCCAATCCATATGTGCCCAACATTAAGTCTGTTTCCCCACTGTTCGGCATTGAAGGCGACCGGGCCACATTTTCAGCATCGGTAAATGGCACAGAACCAATGTACTATTCTTGGGATTTTGGAGGCGGAGCTGTACCGAACCATTCATCCGATTTTTGGCCACAAATTGTATTTGCGACCGCTGGCGAATACGATGGTATTTTTAAGGCGACGAATTCTTCGGGGGAGGATGAATTTCATTTTACTTTTACAGTTTATGGCCCGGGCGCGCCTCCACAAATACTATCGGTTTCGCCTTTAAGCGGATATCGTGCAACCCAAGTTCAGTTTTCTGCAGATGTCGTTGGGTCAGAACCACTAGCATACAATTGGACATTTGGAGATTATGCTGTGCCGTCGCAATCTTCCGAAGCAACACCAGTTGTCATGCTTGGAGAGCCGGGAGATTACGTTGGAATGCTCGAACTCACTAGTCCCTTTGGCATGGCCAGCTTTCCCTTTTCATTTGCGGTATCGCATGTGGACTGGTACCATTCTTGGGGCTCCGTTTTGTCTGAGTACGCGCTAGAGGTCACATCCACATCAAATGACTCGGAATGCATAGTTGGCGATATAAGTGTTGAGGATGATCCTTTTAGAGACATATTGCTTGCTACTTTTGATCAATATGGCAACTTTTATTGGGCTACTACCTACCATACTACTTTTAACGATTGTGCAGGAGGCATTGCCGCCGACAATGAGGGCGGCGTATACGTTGCTGGATGGACAGCAACCAGCTTTGAGCCAGAGCCTCATAATGACTTGTTAATTCAACGCTATAACGAATATGGCTACATTCTGTGGTCCAAGTTATTTTTGGCTGGTGTTGAATCGGTCGCCAGAAGTGTTGTCGTTAATGAAGATGGATTTGTTTACGTGTTGGGTTTTATAAGCGATGCGGCCGATAAAATTTGTATAATATTAAATCTTGATTCATCGGGCCAGCTAATCTGGGCGCGCGCCTATCCTGGCGCGGTTGCTTATCCGAGCGAAATTGACCAGCAAAACGGATATTTGTATGCAGGAGGATACAATTGGGATGCCGAAGCAGGCCAAGGCGATTTGGAGATAATGAAAATTGATATGGATGGCAACTTTATTTGGGCGCGTAGATGGGAGACTCCGTCAAAGGAATATGGAAACGACCTGGCCATATCCGACACAGGCGATATCTACCTAGGCGGCGGAACAGAGTACTACAGCAACGGGGTTCAAAAGCCAATACTTTTGAAATTTAGCGATTCAGGTGAGCTAAAAAAAGCAGCGTGCTTCCAGGAACTACCATATTGGACTCGCGGTATTGTTCCGACTTCTGACGGGGTATACATTTCGTTTTGGCGCGCATCTTTAGCCAAAATGGACATAGATGAAAACATAATATGGGCATTTGGATTGAGTGATATTAAAGACTATATGGATGGAATGGTAATTGCAAAGGCTGGCCATGACGAACTGGTGCTGGCGGGTAACTGCAATAGCGCTAGTTTGAAATTTGAAGCACGAAATCCATACATCAGCCATCCGTCGGGAGAAGTTATTAATTTAAATGTTACTTCCGGGAATATATCCGGAATATTTGTTGATTCCGATGGGATTCAAACTTGGAGGGAGGGTGTACTTGATGTCGGTGGAGGTTCACGGGATTTTCTGGTTCAAAGGCTTGATCCTGACGAACTCTGATGATATTTTGGGCAATTTCTTCATACCATCGCCCCAAAGCCGAACTGCTAAAAGCGATCTGGACGGATTAATATCAGACAATCTTCGCATGCAAAAACAGATCTTTCCATGGCCTTCCCATGTTGACATTCCGCCATTATTCGTAGAAGGAAGAATATGTTAATCCCACCATTCAGGCAACGTTCCAAAATGGAAGGGCAGGCCGCCCCCCCTTTGGACTGTCAAACGCAGTTTTACTCAGGGGATGCGGGAATTTTCCGGGCCTTTTCCGACGTTCCGCATTAAACCATAGCCGCCTCAAATTTCCCGTAGGGGCGAGCGGCGGCTCGCCCGCCGCCCGGCCTTCCGTTTCCCACGCGTCGCGCCATAACGCGCAGGTTCCGCGTAGGTACAGCGGAGCCGGAATGGGCTGCATGTCGCGCTGGATGCCGCGCCCCGCGTCGCGGCGGTTCATAATGCCGCGTCGCGTCCGGATTGCGGCGGCCATGCTGCCGCTCGATATCCCGAAGCCATGCTTCGGGGAAATTGTTTTTCCTTTAATTTCATGTTTGCGCAATGCAATTTGAATTCCTATTTTCCGGGAAGCATGGCTTCCCGTTAACGAGCGAGAGCGCGGCTCTCGCACTCCTGAAGGCCAAGCCGTATCCGGTATCAATACCTAATATCCGCGTAGCGTCCGGGAGTACGGCACGTAAGTGCCGTCGGGTTTGTGCCGCTTAAGCGGCTAAAATAAAGATAGTCCTTTCACGCCCGCTCACGCAGGCGATGCGGGACGCCGCTCACGCGGCGTACTCCCAGAAAAATCCGCGCATTTCCGCGGCGGGAAAACGGGCGGCTGCCAGCCGCGCCTGCGAAAATTCCGCTGCGCGCCATTCCGGAAACCGGAGGGATATGAAATTGCGCCCCTCACACTTCCAGAAAATCCACCGGCTCGTCGGGCGGCACCTTGCCTCGCCAGACGTAGTCGAACCGCTTGAAATACCGCTCGTCGGTTTTAAGTCCCTCCGGCTCTTCCTTGGGCGCGGGGAGTTCGGCAATGCGGGCCAGCCGCCTTTCGTTCAGGTGCGCCGGAAAATACTCCGGCTCTATCGCGCAAAGCGCTTCGCGCTCGTCCGGGAAGTACCCCCCGATTTGGTACAGCTCCGCGATGCGCCAGCGCGCCCGGTTCATCAGCCATTTGCAGCGCTTGTCCCTGAATTGCAGCGCGCTGCGGTATTCGGAGAGCGCGCGGTTTATCCCCAGCGGGCCGATCATCGCCTCGGCGCGCAGCATCAGAAGCCCGACGTCCAGCGAATCCCGGTTCTTGTACTCCCGCGTCTGGACGAGCCGCCACGCCTCGGTGTACCCGCCCGTGCGAAGGTGCAGCAGCAGCGCGGAGTATAAAAGCTCGTCGGTGAGACCGAACTCGTCCGCCGCCTGCTCGACTGCGATTCCCGCGTCGCGGAAGTTTCCCAGCTCGCGCTGCGCGGCGATCGCGAGCGCGAAAAGCCCCAGCCGGTTCGGATAAAACGGCGCGACCAGATCGTCGTCCAGCCGGACGAGTATTCGCAGCGAGGGGAGCCACGCGCGGAAATACCGCCCCACCGCGGGATCCGGATTCGCGCCCTCGATTTCAATCGCCAGCGTTTTCGCGACGAGCGCGGGCTTGCCCTGCATGTAATACGCGATCGCGGCCAAAAGCCGCGCGTCGGTCAGCCCCGGCATCGTCGCCAGCGCGCGTTTCATTTCTTCGGCGCATTCCTCCCAGCTTCCCTCGACAAGCAGTCTCATCCCGCGCAGGACGGTTTTCTCGTGGCGCAGCATCGCGAGCGAGGCAAGCCTGCCGAAAGTTTTTATATGCAGGTCGTCGTCCGCAAGCCCCGAGGACTCTATCGGCAGCTCGTATATGTTCGGCCGCGTGCGGTAGTAATCCGCAAGGTAATCAAGTGGGCGGATGCCAGCCATCAGATTTCGAGCGCGCTGAATCCGGCGGGCAGCGGCTGGATTTCCTCTACGTTTTCGCGGCTTGACGCGAACCGCGCGCGGGTCTTCGCCCAGCCGCGCAGCGCCTCGATGTGCTCCTTCATCGTGCGCGAAAGCGGGACGGTTTCGGTAATCGCGCGCTCCAGGTTGGCCTGCGTCAGCTCTTTGCCGGAGTCGAACGCGTCGAAGAGCGCGCTGATAACGGCCTGCTCGATTTCCGCGCCGGAAAATCCGACGGCGAGTTCCGCGAGTTTTTCGAGGTCGTACTTCTCCGGATCGCGCTTTTTCTTTTTGATGTGGATTTCGAAAATCTCGACACGCTCGCCTTGCTCCGGCAGATCCACGAAAAATATCTCGTCGAAGCGCCCCTTGCGCATCATCTCCGGCGGAAGCTGCGTTATGTCGTTCGCCGTCGCGATTATGAATACGGGCTTTTCCTTCTCCTGCATCCAGGTGATTATCGTGCCGAAGACGCGGCTGGTCGTGCCCGCGTCCGAGAACGAGCTTGACTGCACTCCAGACAGCCCTTTTTCGATTTCGTCAATCCAAAGGATGCACGGCGAGACTGCTTCGGCGGACTTTATCGCGCGCCGCGCGTTGTCCTCGGACGAGCCGACTACCCCGGAAAAAAGCTTGCCCACGTCGAGCCGCAGCAGCGGGAGCTGCCACAATCCGGAGACGGCCTTCGCGGTCAGCGACTTGCCGCAGCCCTGGACGCCGACCAAAAGCACGCCTTTGGGCGCGGGCAGCCCGAATTTTTTCGCGTCCTCGCCGAACGCGCGGCCGCGCTTTGCCATCCAGCTTTTTAGCAAATCCAGCCCGCCGATGTGCGCGAACTCGTCCTGCGAGCGGAAGTATTCCAGGTATCCCGCCTTGCGCACGATCTGCTCCTTTTCCGAAAGGATCATGCTTATATCGGCGGACGAAATGGACGCGTCGTGGACAATCGCCTTGGCGAACGCCTGCTTGGCCTCGCTCGCGGTCAGCCCCAGCGCGGCCTGGACGATGTTCTCGCGGTCGGCCTGCGTCAGGTTTACCTTGACCTTCGGGTCTTTCGCGACAAGCTTGACGATGTTGTCGAGGATTTCGAGAAGCTCTTTCGAATCCGGGAGCGGAAAATCCACGACGGTTATTTCCTTTTCGAGCTCCGTCGGGATGCGCAGCACCGGCGAGAGGATGACGATCGTTTTGTAGCTGCTTTTCAGCGCCATCGCGACGTCCCGCACCTTGCGCGTCACGGTGAAGTCGTTCAGGAACGGGTGGAAGTCCTTGAGCAAATAAACCGCGTTAAGTTTCGACTGCGCGACATGCTCCAGCGCCTGGACGGGGTCGCGGGTGGCGGAGTCTATTTTCTTTTCGCCGGCCTTGAAGCTGGTGAATCCTTCCGTGCACGCCCACTCGAAATATTCCTTGCCGCGCTTTTCGCAGATGCGGCGAAGCGCGGGAATCACGCGGTCTTCCTCGAAGCTCTGGACGTAAAGGATGGGGTAGCGCGCGCGGATGAGAAGCTCGATTTCGTCCACGATGCTGAAGTCTTTTTCCACCTGGGCGCCCCGCGGCGTTTCAAGGGATCAGGAATAGTCCGCCGGAGAATTCGAATGGATGCTCCAGGCGCGGCACACCCTCCACCGCGGAAAGAGTATACCAAAGGAAGGAATCCGGCCTTCCCCTGCGGAACATATCCAAAAGCGCGGACGGGACTTCGCGCCCGGCGGATTTGTGCGCGAGCGCGAGTATTCCAAGCGAAAAACGGTGCGCGGGCGTAAGCGCAACGGACTTGGACGTGAGGAAATCGATCCAATCCGAGGCCGCGCCGCAAAGGATATGCACGTGGCCCGCCAATGCAAGCGCGGAGTCGGGAAAATCGCTTCCGGATTCGAGAATCCGCGCAGCCGCGTCGCGGGATTTTCCGGCAATGTCGCCGAATTGCCCGGTTTTCGCACTGCGTTTTTCGGCCGCGACGGCGAGATTGACAATTTCGGCCAGCGCGGCGAGCCGGGGCGGTTCGAGCTCCGCCGGCGCGGGCGCGCCGGCCATCACGCGGCACAGCGAATAAAGCGGGTATGCGCGCGCGCCGATGTCGGACGGCGTGGCGGGCGGCGACTCCGGTGCGGAAGGCGAATCGCAGGCTTCCATCGCGGCTGCGAGCGCGTGCGCGTCCGAAGCGCGTATCTCCGCGATCGCGGCGCGGGATTTATGCAATAGCTTTTCGGGATCGGCTGACAGCCCGGATGCGATTTGCGCGCACATCCACAGCAGGAAATTGAATTCGATCCGCCGCGGATCCCGTCCCAGCCGCGCTTCGAGCGCCGCCGCGGCCGAATCCGGCCCCTCCGATGCGAGCATCGACAGCGCCTCGGCGGACGCCGCGGCAATCCATCGCTCTTCCAGTGCGGCTGAATTCGCGAGCGCGGCTTCCCTGCCGGCTTCGAGCTTCGCGATCTCCGCTTCAAGTGCCGCGAGCTGTTTTTCCAGCGCGGCGTGCACTTCGCGGGCGGCCTTGACCGGTCCGGCTTTTTTCTTGAGCAGCTCTTCGCGCTTTTTGTCTTCCGAAAGCTTTTTGAGCGGATTGACGGTTCGCTTCGCCGCGGCGGCGGAAGCGTCAAGGCTCTCCAGGAACAACTCGTATTCCACTTCGGCATCGGTCTTTGCGCGGGCGGCTTTTTCTACCCGGCCGCGAAGGATTTGCAAATCCGCGAGCTTCATCTGGCGGCTCACGAACAGGCCGCGGGCCGTTTCCTTCGCATCGGCGAGCCGGCGGAAAGAAATGTCGGGATTCTCCGGCGGGCGGGAATCGGCAAGCGCAAGCCACGCCCAGTCGAGCGCGAACTCGGGCGAGCGGCGGTTGAAGCGAAGCGTGTGGTCGGGAATGGACACGGCTGGAATGTTAGCAAAGCGGAGAGCCGATGTCAGAGCAATTAAAGGCGCCCAAATTTCATTCACCACACAGCTCCGTATCGGCGGTGAATCACGTTTCACCGGATTGCACCATCCCGCGCCCCCGCGACAAAAAGGGAGGAGGGTTTTTCCCCTCCTCCCTCGGACAAAATAGGAGGGAGAAATTACATTCTGGTTTTATTTTACCACCACATGCGGTTACATGCTTGGCCGTGGTCATTGCGGGGGATTTGGAACGGATTGCTAACCATTCACAAGCGTACGGAACAAAGGGAGGAGGGTTTTGCCCTCCTCCCCTGGACAAAATAGGAGGGAGTTAATTGAATTGTGACCACATTTTATCACAAGCGAACGCGGCTTGGGCGCGCCGCGGGCGATGTGCGGGTTTTCACGGGAATGGCCGTCTTCCGGAAGTGTTCAAGCGAAAAAAAAGGGAGGAGGGGTTACCCTCCTCCCTCGGACAAAATAGGAGGGAGAATTTTGGGAGTAATCAATTCTACCACAAACTTGGGCCGTTTATCGAACCCCGTCAAGATTTTTTTCCGGAGAGCCTCCGTTAGGCCGGCACGTCATCTTTCCGGCGAACGGCCCGATGCGTCGCAAAGTCCGTCCGGCCTGCTAGAATCCCGCCGATGCATGACGCGGAGCGCTCAATCGAGGCCAGGAAGTACTCGCACTTGGGCTGTACGGTGGTTTCGCAACTCGAATTCGCCGCGGGGCACCATCTGATCAGGCTCGCGTGCCCGGATTACGGCGGCGGATTCCTGCCAGGCCAGTTCGTCAACCTCAAGTGCGACGACACGCCGTGGGGCAGGCTTTACCGGCCGTTTTCGGTGCTCGGATACGACGTAAAGCGGCATGAAATCGAGATTTACTACCACGCGGCGGGCTCAGGGACGAGATGGCTTGCGGCCCGTCCGGAAGGCACCGGACTGAAGATTCTGCTTCCGCTGGGCAAAGGATTCACGGTGCCCGAAGGCGCCCGCAAGGTTGCGCTCGTGGCGGGCGGCGTGGGCAACGCGCCGCTGATCTTTCTCGCCCGGAAATTGCGTGAAACGCGGCCGGAAGTGCGGGTGGAATTCTTCATGGGCGCCAGAAAAAAAGAGGCGCTTTGCATCCCTTTGTTCGAACGCGAAAAAATGGCTCCAAAATACTCAACGGATGACGGGAGCTTCGGGCATCATGGCTCGGTCGTGGACTTGCTCGCGAATTGCCTGGAAAACGAAAATTTGGACTACGTCGCATGCTGCGGGCCGACCCCGATGATGGCGGCGGTGCAGCGGACGGCGGCGGGGCGGGTTGCGGGCGAGGCGTCGCTGGAGGAGCGGATGGCGTGCGGAATAGGCGCGTGCTTCGGATGCGTGGCGACGGTCGTGGACGAGGACGGAACGGAGAAGCGAATAACGACATGCCGCAACGGCCCGGTTATCCCGCTGGACAGGGTGCGGTTCGGGTGACGGGTCGCGCGCGCGGGCCGCGACCTCTCTTGATTTTAGGAGCACTTGCGGTGGCGTCTTTGCGGGATTTGCGCGGACCGAACTTGCTGACTTTGCTAAAATAGTTCTGCCCGGTTCAGGGCGCATCCGATGCTTGTGACCGGCGGCATCGTGCCGCACCCCCCGGTTCTCGTTCCAGAAATTGGCTGCGACAGGCTTGCCGAAGTTGCGGCCACTTCCGAGGCGCTCTCGCGCCTTGCCGCGCGCGTTGGGGACGCCTCGCCGGATGTCGTGATAATGAGCGGGCCGCACCATCCGCGGGCGCGGCACGGCAGGGCGGGAGTGGTCTCGGCTGCAAAGCTGCGAGGCGATTTCGCCGATTTTGGATGCCCCGATGTATCTCGCTCCGTAGATGGCTCGCCGGAGCTTGCGGCGGCGGTTCTTGCGGCGGTATTACCGCTTGAGACCCACGAAATCAAATCCGGCGAGCTTGACTGGGGCTATTTGGTGTTCCTCGACGCCGCGGCGAGACTTGGGTACCGGCCGGTCGTTCTGCCTATTTCGTTGGCATGGGCGCCGCTTATCGCTTGCTTCCAGTTCGGCGCGGCGCTGGCGGAAGCTCTCCAAAAAGCCTTCCCGGCCAAGCGGTTAAGCTGGGTGGCCAGCGGCGATTTGAGCCATTGTACGAGGAAAGGAATGGGACGCGAGTACGATCCTTGGGGAAAAAAGTTTGACGAAATAGTGGTCGCGGCGGTGCGGGATTGGCATCCGGACGCTATACTGTCAATTTCGGGACCGGAGCTGGTTAAGGCGATGCAGTGCGGTGCCCCCAGTTTCGCCGCCGGAATGGGATTTTATTCCCGCGCCGAAGCCGCGCCTTGTGTGCTTTCATACGAGGATCCGTTCGGCGTGGGATACTTGGTTGCTCAAATCGAGGTGAAGGGTGGAAGCCCAAATTAAGATTCACAACCCGCTCGTGCAGCTTGCATACGACGCCATAAAGTCGTACCTGGAGGCGCGCGTCCGGATATCGCCGCCGCATGCGTATTACAAGATTCTCGAAGGCAAGTCCGCCTGTTTCGTCACGCTTCACAAAAAAGGGCAGCTGCGCGGCTGCATGGGTTCCGTGGAATACAAGGAAGTCACGCTCGGTGTGGAGATTATCTCCAACGCGATTTTGGCGGCCACCAAGGATCCGCGTTTTCCGCCTGTGACATTGAAGGAATTGGACTCGCTCGAAATCACAGTTGACGTGCTGGAGCGGCCGCGCGAATGCACGAAGGAAGTCCTCGATCCCGCGGAGTTCGGAATAGTGCTTGAGCAGGGGGAGAAACGCGCCGTCATGCTCCCGAACCAGCCCGGAATTGACACCGTGGAAAAGCAGCTCGAATCGGCGGCCAAAAAGGCCGGAATAGATTTGGGGGCCGATTACAGGCTGTTCCGGTTCAAGTCCGTGCGCTACGACAAAGACTCGGTGGTGCTCTAGTGGGCTATAATCCGTCCGAGGTGGAAATATGCGCCAAAACGTGAGATTTTTCAACGCTCTCCTCGTGTTTGCGATTGTCTGCGCCCTGCTGATAGGGGGAACGGCGCTGATGCGTTCGGGCGAGGGATTCGCAAGGCCGTCCATGTCCTTCGGCGGCGCGGAGGCGGGCCTTATAACTATCGAGGGCGTGATAATGGCCAGCGGCGGGGACGGAGGCGCGTTCGGCGGCTCTGGCGGGGTATCTTCCATGCGCGTCGTCAAGGAGATCAACGAGTACGTTGATGACAATTCCATCAAAGGAATAATCGTCCGCATTGACAGCCCGGGCGGAAGCGCGGCGGCCAGCGATGAAATATGGAGCGCGCTCCGCAAAGCGAAGGAAAAGAAGAAAGTCGTCGTTTCAATGGGCGACGTCGCGGCGAGCGGCGGTTATTACATCGCGACGGCCGCAGATTTCATTTACGCGAATCAAAGCACACTGACCGGCTCCATCGGCGTGATTTTCGAAGGGATGGAATTCTCCGGGCTTTTCGAAAAGCTGGGAATCGGCACGACGACCATCAAGGCCGGCAAAGATAAGGACATCGGCTCGATCAACCGTCCGATGACCGCGGAAGAAAAGGCGATGCTTCAGGCGCTTTTGGACGAGGTGCACGAGCAATTCATCGGGCGCGTCGCCGAGGGGCGCAATCTCGCCGTCGAGGAAGTGCGCAAAATTGCAACCGGCATGGTTTTCACCGGCGAGCAGGCCAAAGAGCTGCACCTGATTGACGAGGTCGGGAGCTTCGACGACGCGTTCGCGAAACTCGAGGAGCTTTGCGACGAGGATTTGACGCTTCGCGAGCCTCCTCCCCCCAGCTTCTGGGATTTCTTCATGAATCCGGGATTGACGAAGCTTCCTCCCACGTTCCAGGGAATGGAAAGCCCGCTTTCCAGGCTTGCGGCGGTGTTATACCTTAACGGACTTCTGGCTGAAATGAGGATGCGGTAAACGCGAAATGCTCTTCGGCGGACTCCGCGACTGGGTTTTTTCGATGCGCGACGAGATCGGCGTCGACCTGGGCACGGCCAACACCGTCATTTACGTTAAGGGCCACGGCATCGTGCTTCGCGAGCCGTCCGTAGTCGCGATCGACACGCGCACGGACGAGGTGCTCGCGGTCGGCGAGGACGCGCGAAACATGATCGGCAAGACTCCCGGGCGCATCGTCGCGATGAAGCCGCTCAAAGACGGGGTGATCGCCGACTACGACAAAACCAAGGCGATGCTCACTTTCTTCATCCGCAAAGCCACGAAGCGGGCGAAGCCTCTTACCTTTCTTTTCAAGTACCGGGTCGTGATAGGAATACCGAGCGGAATAACGAACGTTGAGCGCGACGCGGTCTGGAAGGCGTGCATGGACGCCGGCGCGAGCCACGCGCACCTGATCGAGGAGCCGATGGCCGCCGCGATCGGATGCAACATGGACATCGCGGAGGCGTCCGGCAACATGATCGTGGACATCGGCGGCGGCACGACCGAGGTTGCCGTGATCAGCCTGGAGGGCATCGTGACTTCGACCTCCATCCGCGTCGCGGGAGACGAGCTAGACCGCTCGATAATGGACTACGCCCGCAAGCGCTACAACCTGCAGATTGGAGAGCGCACCGCGGAGCGAATCAAAATCGAAATCGGATGCGCGCATCCGTCAAGCGAAGTGCTGACGACCGAAATACGCGGCATGGACCAGGTTACCGGCCTCCCGAAGAGCCTTGAAATAAACAGCGCGGAAGTGCGCGAGGCCATGCAGGAGAACATAGACTTGATTCTCAAAGCGGTGCGCGAAACGCTTGAGGACACGCCTCCGGAGCTTGCGGCGGACATCATCGAGCAGGGGATAATGCTCACCGGGGGGGGGGCGCTGTTGCGCGACATAGACCTGCTTATCAGCAAAGACACCGGAATTGTAACCAAAGTGTCGCAGGAGCCGCTTTTGTCCGTCGCCCTTGGAACCCAGGCGATTATCGAAGATCCGTTGACTTACCGCAGCTTTTACTAGCGCCCGGTTTTTGAAATTTCAATCGTGCGGATGATTCCGGGCATCCTCCCGCTGGTTTCCGCCGCCGGAATAATAGCCGCCTTCCTGTCCAAACGCATCGTCGAGAAGCGCTTTTGACAGGGGGACTCCCTCGTCCACGGATGTAAGCGTGCGCCAAAGATCCAAAAACTCGTTACGGGTCAACGCTCGCCCTGCACCGGCTTCCCGCCAGACTCTGTCAAGCCTTTCCAGTGCCATCCGCCGATCCAAGTCCCCCGAATGCGCAAGCGTGATGTACCCTCTGCGCCAGTCCATGTACGACAAAATCGCGTCTACCGTGGAAAGCGAACTGGCGACGGCCTCTTTGAGCCGCGTCGCTATCTTTTTTTCTATCCATTTTGCGCTCTCATGGTTGTAATTTTGAAGCATATCCAGGAAATCCTTGAACCGCCTGCGCCTTGCCGACTCCACGGGCTTGTCCGTCGAGTGCAGTCTTGGAATTTCCGGCCCGGCTGCGTTTGCGAGAGAATCCGCATCCGCCGCAACGGCGATGAAATTCGCCGGATTGATCATCTCAAGCGATGCAAAATCCTCGCGCGTGATCGGATTGACCGACAAGCCGCCGGCGGTTATCGCGCCCGCGGGGATTGCCGGCTCGGCGATTTCGCCCGTGTTTTCATGAACCTGCCCCGCGCTTGTCCCTTCAATCCATTTCGTAAGTCGGTCGAGCGATTCCAATGAAAGCAATCCGCCCCGCCCGAAGTAACTTTGCGGATCCGAAACGAGCCGCCTCATTTCGGCGGATAAAGGCAATTCAGGCAGCTGCTCCGGGTGCAACGGCGCGGGCGCGGATTCAACACGCGCATCGATTTTTTCCAAAGCGGCGAGGCTGTCCGCCAATTCCTTCTTATAAATTTCCAGGCTGGTTTGGAAGGCTTGGGTATCAATCGCGAATTCCCGGTCGCGCTCCGATTTGCCGACAATGGTTCGCGATTCGATCCACCGCCTGAACCTGTACCACAACTTGTATTCGTCCACCCTTCTGTCGTGCTCTTTGAGTCCGTACAAGGCCGACAGCTTGGATTCGCGCGCCGCATCCAGCTGTTTTTGAAGATTCCACGCTTCTTCCGGTAGGGATGACTGCCTGTCGATCAATTCGAGAACTGCCGAGAGCGATTTCGCATAATTCCCGGCGGCCGCTTTCACGTTCTTTGCTTTATCAACCAGCGAAGATGCGGCCGACGACAGCTTGTCCTTCGCGTAATCCGGAATTGATTCGATGTCCATCTTCAATGACGCAAAGTCGAGCCAGTCGTCCCAGGTGTATAAGGCAACCGGTTCCGGCCACACGACAATGCCTCCGTCCGAAACGAAGCCGGATGGCAGAATCACCGTCGGCGATTTTCCTTTATCCTCCGGCGCCGGTTTTTTGAATCCCGGCGGCGATATCGTCGCGTATTCATCCAACAATTCAAATAACGTTTTTCTGTCCGTTTTATACGATTCGATGGCGATCAAAAGAAGGTTATACGCTTCATCACAATCCAATCTCGCCGCGGCAATCCGCACCTCGAGGTCGGTGTAATCTCCGGTAAGCGCAGCCGCCTTCGCGTTCGCGCGATCGAAAGCGGCTGATGAATCGCGCATGTGGTTGATGAACAGGTTGTGATTTGTAAGCTCGTTTCTTATGCCGACCAGAATATCATGGTCGCTCGGCGTGAGTATTTCGACCTTCACCGACGCGACGGCGGCGTTGTCCCCGTCCCTTCCAAGGATGAATCCATCTCCAGGAGCATCTCCCCGGAAAGCTCCTCCCGCGATTTCGCCGAGCTCTGGCGGATAAACCGTCCAGTTTGCGCCAGCGCCGAGTAGGCTCCAAAAGGAAATGTACTCCCCCGGCTCGCATCGGATTTTCGCGGGCAGGACGGGTGTCAGACTTAAACCATCGCCCGAGCGGGACATTGCGCCGGAGGAACATACGGTCGCGGCAAACACCACGGCGACGGCCATTGCTTTGAAAATGGAATGTGGAAAACTTGCCGGACTCATCGTTCAAATAATTTCGACAAGCATAAGCGAAAAATCGTCGATTATCGGCGCGTCCGCCCTGAATTCGCGAACGTCGTCTTCGATCGCGGCTATAAGCCCGGAAAGGGGTCTTTTCGCGTGCTTTAACAGCGATGTGGCCAGGCGCGTTTCGCTGAACAAATCCCCTCCCGAGTTGCGGGTTTCCACCACGCCGTCCGTGTAAATGCAAAGCCTGTCTCCGGGATAAAGCGCAAGCACGTGCTCGACGTATTCGTGCGAAGGTACAACGAGCAGTCCGGGGCAGCTTGTTTCTAGGAAGGAGCATTTTCCTTCAGGAGTGACCTGAATCGGAGGGGGATGCCCTCCGATTGCGTACCTTAAAACGTATTCCTCGCCGTCAAACACGCCCGCGAAAGCGGTGAAGGCGCTGTCCATGTGGTATTCGTCGTAAAGGAACGAGTTGATGGAAGTGAATGCCTGCGCGGCGGACTTGCCGTCCAACATCTCTTTTTTTATAAGGCGCTGGACGATGCCCGTTTGGAGGCTCGCGGGAAGTCCATGGCCGACGACGTCGCCCACGACGAAACCCAGTCTGCGTTCGTCCAGCTCGACCACGTCCATAAAGTCGCCCGAAAGCTCCTCGGCGCTCTGGTATCCCGTTACCAGGCTGATGTGCCTTCCCTGGTAGCCCTGGGGAATCCATCGTTGCTGGATTGCGCCGGCCTTTCGAAGCTCGCTTTCACGCGTTACGTCGCGCTTTCGTACGGCTTCCAATTCGGCCTCGCGCCGCTTTGTTTTGGTGCGGCGCTCCAGGATTTCCCGCACTTTTTCCAGCATTTCCTTGGGTTTGTTCGGCTTCTGCAGGTAATCCGTGGCTCCTTTGCGCAAAGCGTCCACCGCGCTGTCCACGCTTGCGTACGCCGTGGAGATTATCACGTCAACCGCCGGGTACTCCGTATTGATTCGGCGAAGAACTTCAAGCCCGTCCATTCCCGGCATCCGCAAATCGGTGATGACGATGTCAACTTTGTTCGCGGCCATAACTTCCATTGCCTGCTCGCCGCTGGCCGCGATGAGCGTCCGGTAGCCGCCGCGGCGCTCGAGGAGCTGCGCCATCGCTTTGAGCGCTTCAAGCTCGTCGTCCACCACCAGAATTGTGGGAGTTTCAGGATTACTTTCCGTCATCTTTGTAGAGAGGCAAGTATACGGCAAACCGCGTACCCTGTCCAACTTCGCTTTCGACTTCGATTCTGCCCCCGAACTGGTTCACGATGCTTTCGCAGATGGCAAGCCCAAGCCCCACGCCCGACAAGCCCTTCGTGCTGAAAAACGGCTCGAAAATCCGCGGGAGCACTTCCGGCGGGATGCCGCAGCCGTCGTCGGAAACAACGAAGTAGCCGAAATCGCCCTCGCTTCCGGTGGCGATGTCTATTCTGCCCGGCTTTTCATCGAATGACTGCAGGGAATTTGTAATCATGTTGATGACAATTTGCTTGATCGGGCCGGACAATCCGTTGATATCCGGCAATCCGTGTTTCGGCTCGAACACGACTTTCGCGCCTTGCTCCAAAATTTGCTTGCGCATCAGAACGAGGACATCGTTGATTACGGCATTGAGGTCCAGAGGAATCGGCGACAGCCTTGAAGAACGATGAAGGTCGAGAAGGTTGCGGACTATGTCGCCGATCCTGTCGATTTCGCGGTTGACGGTGTGAAGGTACTCCTCGATTGCCCCTATCCCGTTTTGGGCATGCTTTTCGGCAAAATCTTCGAGGTCCATTTCCGCAAGCTCAAGGTTGTATCGAATCGAATTCAGAGGGTTGTTGATTTCATGCGCAAGGCTGGCGGCCAGCTGTCCGGTCGCGGCAAGCCGCCGGTTTTTGACCAGCTCTTCCCTGATCTGCACCTGGCGTGTGCGATCGGCGGCGATGACCAGCGCTCCTTCGATTTCCTCGTTTTCTCCGACGAGCGGGACGCCCCATATGTCCAGGTACGACGCGCCTTCTTCGCCTTCCGGCGTGAACTTGATTTCCTCGCTGTAGAACGATTCGCCGCGCAGGCAATCCGCGAGTTTTTCAAAGGCGCGGTCGGGGAGAATGGGATGTTCGGTATCGAGCGGCCGCCCCAATATTTCGGCGGCCATCCTGCCCGGCGCGCAAAGCTTCAGAATAAGGTCGTTGGCGAACGTCACGGCCAGCTCGGTGTCCACCACCATCAGCCCCACCGGCGCGTTTGCGATTATTTTTTCGTGCAGCTCCTTAAGCGCGATCAGAGTCCTTGTGCGCTCCTGGACCAGAGTTTCCAGGCTTTCATTCAGCTTTTCAAGCTGCTGGTTTTTTTCGATGATGTCTTTTTCGAGTTTTACCCTCTCCGTCACGTCTCGGACGGATCCCGCAAAGCAATGGCTTCCCGGAATCGGCCTGCTGTAAACTTCCACGTAAATATAAGTTCCATCCTTCCGCTTGATGTAAAGCTCGTAAGGGGAATCCAGCTTCTGTCCGCGCCTGCGAAGTTCCCGCTGCTCGTCCGCGTACGCGCGCTCCTCCGGTGGAACGATATCGTCAACGCTGATTCCGCCCAGCTCTTCAAAACTGTAACCGGTTATTTCGCAGAACTTGCGGTTGTACATGATGTACTTTCCGGTATCCGGATCGAAAGTGTAAAGCCCGTCCAAGCTGTTTTCGTACAAGTCGCGGTATTTGGTTTCGCTCTCGTAAAGCTCTTCGTTTTTCTTGGTTAACAGCCGGTTCGCCTCCTCCAGAGACCTGTTGATTGATTCGCGTTCCTTGAACGAGGTGGACAAATCGCGCGCCATCGCGTTGAAGCTGTTGCCGAGAAGTTCAAGTTCCATTACCCCGCTTATCGCGACCATCCGCTCCCAGTCGCCCTCGGCGATTTCGCGGCAGCGCGCAACAAGCTGGATCAGGGGGCGGGAAAATCTGCGCGCCTGAAGCGCAGTCAAAATGAAAATGGAAAGGAAAAGGACAAGCAGGGGCGGCCCGAGAATTATTGCCGTGCTTTTCATCTCTTCCACAAAAGCGGCGAGGGGCAGTTCCGCCACGACGATTGCCTGCTTGCCCGAAAGCACGGTGAAGCTGCCTAGGACGAGCACCCCCGTGTGATTCCAGTATCGCGCGGAGTCGGTTTCCCCGAGACGCGCGCGCTCTATCGCCTGACTGTACGCGAATGACTCCCTGACGGTGGCGGACTGGCTTTCGGACCATTCCAGGTTTCGTCCGTCAATCGTGAATATTGCGATGCTCGTGTTCCAGCTCTTTTCGAACAGCTTGCGCGTTCTTTTAAGCCAGCCCACGGCGTCCACGTGCTGCGCAATCACGAAGCTTCTTCCGCTCGGAAGGACAACCGGCGTGCTCTGCGATAACGCGACCTGCGAAAGCCTGCGGTCGAAAGCCAGGGGCGGATTGTAACTGCCTGTTTTGCCGTATTCGAACAGCCTCTCTTCCCTGAAATTCTTTCCGACAGAGTCAGCGGATAACTCCGGCCTGAAAACCATGTCCATTATGCAGTCGCCGGTCGCGCCGTCGAAAACCAAAAGCTCCATTACATGGGAATCCGGCTCGAGTGCGAAGAGTTTGAATTCGCGCTCCAAGCCGGCAAGGATGCTGCCCTCGTCCCCGGAGTTTTTCGCGTATTCGCCGAAAAGCGCCCGCACTGTCGTCCTTTTGGAAAGCAAATCCAGCCTGTCCATGCTTTCGCGGAAAAACTCCTCCGCCAAATTGGACGCGATGTGCCTGTCCGCTTCAATGGTGCGCATCGCAGTCCGTTCAAGCGCGGCGTAAAACTGCCATCCCAGATATAGGCCGAGCAGAATCAGAGGCCCAAGAGTGAACGACAGAAAGTACCGTCTGAAGACGTCCTGGATGCTGGGGGAATGCCTGAATCTGCGACGTAAACTCACCCGGCAAAAGCTCCGTCGGACAAAAATATCCTGCTGGCCAAGCGATTATATCGCAAGCTCGGCCTCCGGACCGCTTCCGCCGGGCATCGAAAAAGGATAAAAAAATTTATGCGATAAAGCCTATTACCCAAGGGTAATTGCAACAGGGTGACAAGTGCCGACTTCCGCTCTTACTCCGGTGCAACAGGATTATCTGGAACTGATGCTCCGCCTTTCGGGGGAAGGCGACGCGGGCGTTCGCGTGACCGACATTGCTTCCGAGATGGGGATCAAACCGCCCACGGTCGTCCGCACCGTCGCGCGGCTCCGCGCGGCCGGCTTCGCCGTGCAGGAAGAGCGCGGGCTTGTGCATCTGACCGACGCCGGACGGCGTGTGGCCGAGCAATTGCGCCACCGTCACCGCGACATCGTCGTTTTGCTCGTTGACGTGCTGGGGCTCGAACGTTCGCGCGCCGAAAGGGACGCCTGCGTTATCGAGCATGGATTGGCCGACGAGACGGCGGAGCGGCTTCACGAGTTTCTCCTGCGATGGTTCGAGCTTCCCGACGAAACGCGCGCCTTGCTGGCAAGCCCCGTATCTAAATTGGATTCTCCCCATTTCAATCTACTCGAAACGAAATCGAACAGAGGCGCCAGATACTGATGACAACCACCGCGAAATCGCACGACTTGTCGCTGTCCGAGGTTCATTCCACCGTCAAGATTCCTGCTTTCGGAAGTTGGTGGCGCCGGCTTTTCGCGTTTATGGGGCCGGCATACCTGGTAAGCGTCGGGTATATGGATCCCGGGAATTGGGCCACCGATCTGGAGGGCGGCGCGCGCTTCGGCTACCAGCTCATTTGGGTTCTTCTGATGAGCAACCTGATGGCCGTCCTTCTTCAGACGCTGTGCGCCCGTATGGGCATCGCGGGCAGGCGCGACCTTGCGCAAGCTTGCAGAGAATCCTATCCGCCTATTGTCAACATCCCGCTGTGGATTTTGTGCGAGCTCGCGATCGCGGCGTGCGACCTGGCGGAAGTGCTCGGAACCGCGATCGGACTCAATCTGCTTTTCGGTATGCCTTTGATATGGGGCATCGCGATAACGGTTGCGGACACGCTTTTGATACTGCTGCTGCAGCACTGGGGAATCCGCAAGCTCGAAGCGTTCATTCTTTCACTCGTTTTTATTGTGGGCGCGTCGTTCTTCGTCGAGATGCTGCTTTCCCCGCCGGTGATGGGAGACCTTATTGCGGGATTCATTCCCAGCATCGATGGAGACAGCCTGTACGTCGCGCTCGGAATGCTCGGCGCGACAGTGATGCCGCACAACCTTTACCTCCACTCCGCGCTCGTGCAAAGCCGCGCGGTTGAACGCACCGATGAAGGCAAACGCGCCGCGATGCGATTCAATCTGATAGACACCGTGATCGCGCTCAACGCGGCGTTTTTCGTCAACGCGGCGATACTTACGCTTGCCGCTTCGGTATTCCACGCGCGCGGAATCGAGGTCACCGAAATCCAGCAGGCTCACGAGCTGCTCGCGCCCCTTGTTGGAACCACGCTGGCATCCACGTTGTTCGCCGTCGCGCTGCTTGCCGCCGGCCAATCATCCACGCTCACCGGCACTCTCGCGGGCCAGATAGTCCTTGAGGGCTTCGTCAGGGTGAAAATGCAGCCTTGGGCGAGGCGGCTGGTTTCTCGCATGATCGCGGTCGTCCCCGCGGTTATCGTGGTGGGGATTTCGGGAAGCGAAGGCACGTACAAGCTGCTCATTCTATCGCAGGTGATTCTATCGCTTCAGCTTCCGTTCGCGATTGTGCCGCTTATAGATTTCACGAGCGACAAAAGAAGGATGGGCAAGTTCGCAAATCCGGTTTGGGTTAACGTATTGGCCTGGGCATGCGCGTTCGTCATCATCGGATTGAACATGTGGCTCGCATACCAGGTTATAAACGAATGGAGAAAGGCGGGGCCGTGGGTGGATTTTGTGGTCGTGCCGCTTGCAATCGGGCTGGTGATATTATTGGGGTTCGTGACGTTCCGTGCGCTTCTGCGGCGGTTGTTCGAAACCAAGGCGCAAAAGCCCGCCTCCCTCGACCTGGCAAAGCTGCCCGCTTCGCCCAAATACAAAAAGATAGGCGTCGCGCTCGAAGTGAAGGAAAGCGACATCAAGATAATGGAAAAGGCCGCGCCCATCGCCTCGCAGTGCGGCGCGGAGCTGATACTTATACACATAGTGGAAAGCGCCACCGCGCAGGTGTACGAGGGTTACGCGGAAGACAGGGAAGCGATCGAGGACGAAGAATACTTGAAAAATCTGGTTCAGCAACTCGAAGCGTCCGGGAGAGCCGCACGTTACAGGCTCGGATTCGGCAACGCTGCCAAAGGCGTGGTCAAAATCGCCACCGAGGAAAAGCTCGACCTGCTGGTTCTGGGCAGCCACGGCCACCGCGCGGTGCAGGATTGGATTTTCGGCTCGACGGTCGCGGTAGTCCAGCACGAGATCGGGGACATCCCGATTCTGGTCGTCAAGGGCACCTAAGGATCCGCGAATCTGGACTTTTCGGAGTTCCCGCAATCTTCGAGAGTCATAATCGCGTCGAGCGGATCCTCCGGATGTCCCCAGTCGCGGTATCCCTTGCGGATCGTGTCCAGATACCGTTCACTGGGCGGGCGGAAGTCCGTGGATCGCCCGATGTACGTGTATGCCTTTTCCCCGTCTATCTCGATTTCCAGCCGGTCGTAAACCGTGGGCACCCCTTCGAACCGATCCAGCGAGCGCTCGTCCGTGACGGAAAGCTCGTACAGCGCGCCGGGCACCGACGCGCCTTCCTTTGGAATTATCGTTGCGGTTCCCCCGCCGTCCCACCTGACGCTCTCTCCCACGAAAGCGAGTTGGTAGCCCTCAAGCACCGCGGCGCGGACGGGAACGGATTGCCGGCAGCGGACCGCCATCTGCGCCTTGAACAAGTTGCTCGCGTAAGCGAAGTAAAGCATGCGCGCCCCCTTAAGACCGCGACTATTATAGCTCCCATCCGTCAGTTCATTGATTTCCTGAACCTGGATATCGCGAACGACGCAATGGCGATGCCGAGCGCAAAGAGCGACGCGTACTGCGGCCATAGAACGTCCAGTCCGACTCCCTTCAAAAACACCGTGCGGATGATCAGCAGAAAATACCTCATCGGATTGACTGCGGTAAGCCATTGCACCGGCTCGGGCATGTTTGCGATCGGGAACATGAATCCCGAAAGCAATACCGCCGGAAACATGAACAGGAACGTGCTCATAAGAGCCTGCTGCTGCGTCTCGCTTATAGTCGAAATATACAGGCCGATGGACAGCGTGCAAAGCAGGTAGCAGGCGACCGCGAGAACAATCAGCAAGAGGTTCCCGCGCACGGGCAACCTGAACCAGCCGGTCGCGACCGCGACGACTATCGCCATGTCCGCGTAGCCGATTATCGCGAACGGCAGCGTCTTGCCGAGGATGAACTCGAGGCGCGTTATCGGAGTTACGATGATTTGCTCGATCGTCCCGATTTCCTTTTCGCGCACGACCGCCATTCCGGTAAGCAGCAGGCTGATAAGCGTGACGAGAATCATCATCAGTCCGGGGAGGAAGTGCCACCTGCTGTGCAGGTTCTCGTTGAACCATGAGCGCGTTTCAAGCGTGACGCCGGGCGCGGCCGCGGCCGCGCCGTAACGCGTTTTCATCGCGCTTTCAAGAAGGTCGCGCGAATATTCCGTAATTATTCTGGAACCGTACTGGAGAACTACTCCGCCGGTGTTTGAATCCGTTCCGTCCACCAGTACCTGCACCTGCGGCGCTTTCCCGGCTTTCAGCGCGGCGCCGTATCCATGCGCGATATGCAGCACAATGCTGACCGCTCCGTGGTCAAGGAGCTTTTCCGCCTGGTTTTCGTCGGCGATGCGCGCCGCGATCCTGAAAAGACCGGTACCCTCGAATTTCGACACCAACTCGCGCGATGCCGGCGTGCCGTCAAGGTCGTATACCGCCATCGGGATATTCACGACATCGGTCGTCGCCGCGTACGCGAAGACGAACATCTGGACGAGCGGCACCACGAAAATTATCGTGCGCATCCGCGGATCGCGGAAAATCTGGATGAACTCCTTACGAAGCATATGGAGGATGCGCGTCCGCGATATCAATCGAGCTTCCTCCTGAATTTCCGGTTGGCGACGAAAAGCACGATCGCGCCGAACACGGCCAGGAGCGCGGCTTCGGACAGCAGCGCTTCGGTGCCGAGCCCCTTCAAGTAAATTCCGCGCAAAATCCTTATGTAATACATCGCGGGCACGATGTGCGACAGATATTGAAGCGGTGCAGGCATCTGGAATATCGAGAACATCAGCCCGGAAAGAAGATACGACGGCAGAAACGTCGTTATCATCGCAAGCTGGCTTGCAAGCATCTGGTTTTTTGCGACGATGCTTATTATCATTCCCATCGAAAGCGCGCCCGCGAGAAAGACGGCGGAAAGCGCGAAAAGAAGCGCGACGCTCCCGCGCATCGGAACATGAAAGATGTACCGGCCGAGCAGGTATGCAAGAACGAGGTTCATCATCCCGATTGTGAAATACGGAACCAGCTTTCCGAGGATAAGCTCCGGGCCGCGCACCGGAGTTGAAATAAGCTGCTCCATCGTGCCGCGCTCCCATTCGCGCGCGACCGTGAGCGAGGTGAGTATCGCGGCGATTATCATCATTATCACCGCGATCAAACCGGGGATGATGTAATTCTGCGATTTCATTTCCGGGTTGTACCAGGCGCGCGGACGGAAATCCAGCGGCGCGGATATCGTGCGCCCGGTAGCGCGCAGAGCGTACCCGCTTACGATTTTTTGCGAATACGCGGCGGCGACCGCGTTCGCGTAACCGGTCGCGATCGTAGCGGTGTTCGCGTCGCTCCCGTCCGCGATAATCTGCACCTCCGCGTTTCTGCCGGAAGCTATTTTGCTCGCGAAATCATGCGGAATAACGACGGCGACAAGCGCGCGCGCGTGGTCTATCTCGCATTCCAGTTCCCGGTAGCTCGAAACGTACTTCTTGATATTGAAATAGGGTGTTCCGTCAAAGTATGAAACAAAATCGCGGCTCTGCGGAGTTTCGCTGGAATCGAATACGACCGTCGGCACTTCGTCCACGTCCAAAGTCAGCGCCCATCCGAAAAGCGAAATCAAAACTGCAGGAATAAGCAGTCCAAGCGCCAAGCTCCTCGCGTCCCGCAATACATGCAGGAATTCCTTGCGGGCGACCGCGGCGAAACGCCTGAAGCTCACCGCTCCACCTCGCGGTTGTCGTTTTCGCGCTTGTCGCGCGCTTCGATCAGCGATACGAATACATCCTCCATCGACGGCGCGACTTTTTCTATTTTGCCCGTCGGAACTATCCGCGCTTCGAAAAATCGCCGGATTTCCGCTGCAGCCCTATCCGCATCGTCCGTCGTGACATGCAGCCCGCTTCCGAAAAGCGCGGCTTCGCTTACGCTTGGAAGCTGTTCAATTTCGCCGATGAAATCCTGCGGCCGCGCGCAGGCGACTTCGATTATCGAGTGGGACATCGCGGTTTTCTTGAGTTCCGACGGCGCACCCACCGCGATCAGCTCCCCCCGGTAAATCAGCGCTACCCTGTCGCAAAATTCGGCCTCGTCCATGTAATGCGTCGTGACGAAAACCGTCGTCCCGCGCTCCGCCAGTTCGTAGATAACATCCCAGAAGCGCCGGCGCGTGAGCGGGTCAACGCCCGAAGTCGGCTCGTCGAGAAATATCACCGGCGGCTCGTGCAGAATAGCGCAGCCGAGCGCCAGCCGCTGCTTCCATCCGCCCGCGAGCGTTTTCGCGCGTTTTTTGCGGTGAGCCGAAAGCCCCGCCATTTCGATCGCCCATTCCTTGCGCTCGACGTGCTTGCCGCCGTTGAGTCCGTAAATTCCCCCGTAAAAATCGATATTCTCTTCGACAGTCAGATCTTCGTAAAGCGAAAACCTCTGGCTCATGTATCCGATGTGTTTTTTTATCTTTTCAGGCTCGCGCATCACGTCGAATCCGGCGACTCTCCCCTCCCCCGACGTGGGAGTAAGAATGCCGCAGAGCATGCGGATGGTGGTGGACTTGCCCGCGCCGTTCGGCCCCAGGAAGCCGAAAATTTCGCCGGTGCCGACTTCGAGGGTGATTTTGTTCACGGCGGTGAATGTCCCGAATTTCATTTCGAGGTTTTTCAACCGCACCGCGGCGGCGGGATTGTCGTTCAATTAAGATTCCGCCATCATCGAAACGAATACGTCTTCGAGCGACGGCTCCTCCTCCTTTATTTCCAGTATAGCGATTCCGGATTCGCGCAAAATCCGGGGCGCTTCGCGCATAGTCCGCGCAAAGTCATTCGTCGTTACGTGCACCGCGCCGCCCAAAATACCGACGCCGTCCTCCGGCAAGGCGCGCTTGAGCACGGACGCGCCGCGCCGCGGATCATCGGTTGAAATTACAATCAGGGAACCCCTCATCAGTTTTTTCACTTCGCCGGGATCGCCGGTTGCAATCATCCTTCCATTGTGCATCAGCCCGATCGCGTTGCACCGCTCGGCTTCGTCAAGGTACGCGGTGGAAACCAGAATCGTCACCTTTTCCGATAGCAGCCGGTAAAGAATCCGCCAGAAGTCGCGGCGGGAAACCGGATCCACCCCGTTCGTCGGCTCGTCCAATAGCAGCACTTTAGGTGTATGCACCAGCGCGCACGCGAGGCCCAGCTTTTGCTTCATTCCGCCGGAAAGCCGCCCGGCCTGGCGCTTCTTGAAATGCAACAGTCCGGAAAAGGAAAGCAGCGCGTCGATTTTCTCCGCGCGGCCGCGCGCCGGTATTCCGTAGATATCCGCGTAAAAATCCAGATTTTCGATGACGGTCAGATCCGGATACAGCCCGAACCGCTGACTCATATATCCGATGTGGTTCTTCACCGCGTCCCCGTCCTTGCGCACGGACAGCCCGGCGACGCGCGCGTCCCCCCCTGTCGGATCCATTATCGCGGCGAGCATCCGCATCGTCGTCGTCTTTCCCGCGCCGTCCGGGCCGACGAGTCCGAATATCTCGCCTTCCGGCACCGCGAACGTAAGCGAGTCCACGGCGACTACGCCTGGGAATTCCTTTCGCAATGCGGATGTTTCAATCGCGTTTGACATTTCATTCCCCGTTAATTTCGATCGCCGCGTCGGCCGGCATCCCCGGCTTCAGCTCCCCCCCCGCATTCGCGATTTCGATCTTGATCCGGTACACGAGCTTTGTGCGCTCTTCCTTCGTCTGCACAGTCTTGGGTGTGAACTCGGATTCGGGCGATATGAAAACGATCTTTCCGTCGAAAGTCTTTCCCGGAAACGCGTCCACGCTCACTTTGACGACCTGGCCGATCTTCACTATGCCCAGCTCCGTCTCCGAAACAAACCCGCGCAAGTAAACCTTATCAAGTTCCGCAAGCGTCACGACCGGCGTCCCCGGCACGACGTACTCGCCGGGCTCGACGTTCTCGCTGACAACCACTCCTCCCGCGGGCGATGCGAGCGCCGCGTATCCAAGCCGCGTTTCCGAGAGAGAAAGCGCTTCCTCCGCCTGCTTCACGCGCGCCTCCGCCTGCGCGATCCGCTCCGCGCGCGGCCCCGCCTTGATCAGCGAATACGACTCTTTTGCCTGGGACAGCGCCGCCCTGGCCTGGTCTATCTGCTCGGTTTTCGGCCCGCTTTCCACAAGATCGCGCTGCTCCTGCGCCGTTTTCAGCCGCTCGGTTGCGACGGTAAGCGCCGTTTTCGCCGCGTCGAAAGCCTGCCCCGAAATCACGCCCTCGTTAAAAAGCTTTTCCGCCCGCTCAAAATCCGCTTTCAGCCGATCCACTTCCGCCTGCGCCTGGCGCACCGAGGCCTCCGCGGTTTCGCGCTCCTGCGGCCGCGCGCCGGATTCGAGTTCGCGCACCTTCGCGTCCGCCTGTTTCACAATCGCCGCCGCTTGAGCGATTTCCTGCGGACGCGCACCCGCCTTAAGCTCCTCCAGCGCCGCGCGCGCGGCTTCCAATTCCGCCCGCCGGATAGCGGCGTCCGCCAAAAGCTCCGCGTCGTCGAGACGCGCGACAAGCGCGCCCGGCTCGATGCGGTCGCCCTCGGACGCGGCACGCTCAATCACCCGTCCGGCGATCTTGAACGAAAGATCGCGCTCGGTCGCCTCGATGTTGCCGGATATTTTAATTGAACCGTTCCCGGTCTGCGCCTTGTTCGCCTGATAATTCCATACGAAGTACGCGGCCGCGGCTATAACAAGCACCGGAATCACGAATTTCAAACGATGCGCCATAGGAAATCACCACCAGTATCAACCGTACGGGGGGGGGGAATTTACCCCCGCCCACATCCAAGGCGGGGGCGGGTAAGCCGCCCCGCTGCGATTTCATTTCACGCCTCGAGCGACCTCCTCACCACCTTCCACGCCTCGCGGGAAAACTCGCCCCGCGCGAAGTCACGGCCGAAGTGGATCGTGAGAATCGTCGCCGTAGGAAGAAGCCCCCAGTACATACGCGCCGCGACGCCGGGGTTGACGTCGCGCCTTATCTCGCCCGCCTCCTGGCCGCGGCGGATGAGCTTTTCAAGCTCGCCCAGAAGCCCGGACAGCATCCGGCGCAGCTTCTTGCGGAATGCGGGATTGCCCGCAGGCCCGCCGCCCGCGGCGAATAGAATCCGCGGGATCGCCACAAGCTCGTCCACGAGTTCGAGCTGCTTGTACAAAAGCCGCTCCAGCGCGTCCAGCGCGCCGCCGGAAGACGTTACCGCCTCGCGGACGTTCGCGCGCGCGCGCGAGACGACGTGGTCAACCGCCGCGGCGACCATCTCGTCGCGCCCGCGGAAGTGGCGGTAAATCGCCGAGGGCACGATGCCGCAACGCTCGGCGACGGACGCCATGCTGAGCGCCTCGACGCCGCCCGCCGTGATGATCTCGAGCGCCGCGCGGGCGATCTGGCCGCGCCGCGCGTCCGTCAAGAGCCTTTCCTCGGCCAAGCTTCCTCCGCCGCCCACCAAAATGGAATGTGAACGGTCATTCACATTGTACCACGGGATGGCGGGGAATGTGTGAAAACCGGAAGTAGGAAAGATATTCCAAAAGCCCATTCAGGAGTGCGCAGGCCTTGCCTGCGCTCGATTTTGACCTTGAATTAAGCGGCGGCATTGCGCCGGCACTCCTGAAGCTTCGCGTAATTGCGCATGCTAAAATCTTATCGGACAAGTACGGCATTGCACCACGCTTGTCGGAGGCACGAATATGCAATGGAGATTCGCTTTCCGCCCGCCGCTTTGCGCGGCGATCATCCTTCTCGCGCTCGTTTTCCCTCCGGCGGCATCAGTTTGCGCCCAGGGCGCGTCTTCGGACAGCGGCGGCTCGCCCTCCGCGCTGGATTCCGCCGCGGCCGCAACTGTTGACGACCTGTTCAGGTTCTACCTAGACCACCGGGATAAGTCGCTCGGCTTCGGGGATTTCCACGCAGCCGGCGCGTCCCGAATTCAAAGCAAGCTGGATGCAGACCTGGCCGCGAATCTGGAGAGGTTCGGCCACATGCCCGAGTATTGGGAGCTTCGCGCGCAAACCTCTTTCGCCAAGGAGCGAGGCGCAAGGACGATGTTCAACCGCCGGTGCCTGGAGCGCGCAGTGGAGCTTGACCCGTCGCGCTCCGCCGCGATAATCGAGCTTGCCGCGATGGACAGGGAGTCTATGGAAAAAGCCTTCGAGGAGGAGCATACCGGCGGGGTGTCCGACACTCCGCCGCCGCCGGAAATGTACAGCGCAATCGCGGACGGATACGCGCGGGCTGCTCGTGGCGATCCCGACAACGGATACCTGCCTTTTTTCGAGGCCGTCGAGCGCGTCGGGCTGGGCGAGCTGGACAGGGCGTGGGAGCTGTTCGAGAAGTGCGCGGACTCGCCGAGGTTTTACAAGCCGGAGCTGTTTCCGATGGATTATGTGAAGTGGCGGAACGACGCGCTGGCGACCGGCGAGCCGCCGTTTGAGGGACTTTCCATGGGGGAACGGTATTACCTGCTAAGCACATACGGCACTGCGCTTCCCAATTTCATTCGGGCGAAGGATGCCTGCAGAACGGCGGCCATGGCAACCCGGCTTGGATGCGATTACACGCGGCCGTTTACCTCGATCCACCGCGCCGCATGCCGGATGGCGAAAAACGACGAGCCGCGCGGGATGATATACAGCCTTGTCGCGATTGTAATGATCGGAATTTGCGCACGCGAGGCAAACGACATCGCGATTGCAAACGGCGACGAGGTGTTGCGGGACGCGGCGGCCGCTGTCGTGTCGGAGTGCAATGCAATAAAGACATTGATCCGCGGATGGTCGGAAGGCGGCAGAGGTTCATATGATGCGCTGGCTCCATTCGCCATTTGGACTTTGGAAAACATCGAAAGCCTGCCCGAAGGAGATTTCAAGGACGCGCTGGAGCTTTCAATGAAAACCAGCCAGGGCCAGTCGAATAACGACGCTACAAAATTGGAAGTCGCCTCGACCGCGCTGGGCTATCTTGCATATATGAGCGCAAATTCGGCGGATTCGGAGAAAAATCTGGTGGACGGCCCGCTTGCGAAAGAAATCGACTTGATAAGCACCCTCGACTACGCCAATCCCGGCGAGTGGTACGCGAAGTGGCTGGACGAGCGCGGGCTTGCGGGGGAGGAGTAGCGACCAGATCCGTGGCAAAATCCCAAGCTGCAATCGTATCTCCAAGCCAGTCGCCGCCCGGCGTATAATCCTCCACGGTGAAACACCATTTGCCATTTCCGGAGGTGCTCCGATGATCCGCCGCCGTTTTGCATTCGCTTCGGTTGTCTTTCTGGTTGCCGCCGCGCTTTTCCCGCTTCCCGCCGCCGCGCTTTTCCCGCTTCCCGCCGCCGCGCAGGATTCCGGCCAAGCAACGCCGTCCGCTCAGTCGCCCGACGCCGCGTCCGCCTTGGGGTATTTTCCGCCAAGCTACACGCCGGAGGAGCTTGCCGCGCTCGACCGGGCGCTCGCGGCAGTCAACATGAACCGCGAAGACCTGCGGTTCAAGAAGGACTACACGAAGGGGTACGAGTGCCTGCCCGTCGTCCTGCGGTTGATGGACGACCCGCTTCTCATAGCTCCCGTGATGGACGGATTCGCCGACTGGAGCAAGCCCGGCAAGCGTCCGCATCCGTATTCGGAAATGGCTCAGGCCGTGAAGGCGCTTGAAGATATGCGCTCGCAGCCGATGGTTCCCCCCAGCCCGACTGGCAGGAACCTGCCGATGGAGTTTATAAACGGCGTCCGCAAAATTGAAACGACTGACGACCTCGCGGCGCTTCTGGAGGCGTTCGCCGCTTACCCGATGACTTACGGCGTGGAAGGCGCGGAGTTCGACCTGCTTCGGTACAAGCTGCCCTACCAGATGGCATGGCACGACGTGTTCAAGTCGCCGTTCGACGCGGCGAAGGGCAAGGACTGGGACGCGGCGCTCGAGGACAGGCCCGCGGATTACCTTTACAAGCTCGCGTCGAAAATCGACATCGTAATGTTCGCGATAAACCACGAGTACGTTTTCGGATACCCGCAGGACTGGCTTGAGCTGATTCCCGCGGACGCGTTTCCGAAAGCCGCGCCCGCGATTTACGAAACGAAAGCGGGACGGATCGCAATCGGAACCGCCGGAGACGACACGTACACCGGCAATTTCGCGGCGCTGATAGATCCCGGCGGAAACGACCATTACGTAAACTGCATCATCGGAGCTGCGTACGGCGCGCCCGAAACCGGCATCGGAATGGGGCAGATCGGCTTCTTCGCCGATCTCGGCGGAAACGACTTCTACGACTGCGGAGAAACGAACATCACGCTCGGCGCGGCGGTGCTTGGAATAGCCGCGTTCTACGATCTCGGAGGAGGGAACGACCGCTACGTGGCGGGAAGCTGCACGCTCGGCGCCGCGGTGGGGGGGGTCGCGACGTTCTACGACGACGGCGGAAGCGATACGTACGAAAGCAAGGTGTACACCCAGGGCGCGGCGGGATTCGGAATCGGAATCATGGTGGACGATTCGGTCGAGCCCGCGCCGGACATCCCGACGGACGTCGAGACGCCGGATCCGGTCGCGATCGCGGACTTCGACAACGATTATTACTTCGCCTGGACGAACGCGCAGGCGTTCGCGCGCACGAAGGCCGTCGCGCTCTGTGTGAACACGCGCGGAAACGAGGTTTACCATGCCGGGGGTGTGTACCTGCACGCGCCGCTCTTCGCGGATCGCTATCAATCCTTCAGCCAGGGATTCGCGATCGGCGAGCGCGACATAGACTACGCGGGCGGTATCGCGATGCTCATTGATTACGCGGGAAACGACCGGTATCTCGGCGACATATACAACCAAGGAGTCGGCTACTGGTACAGCGCGGGATTCCTGTGGGACGGCGCGGGCAACGATGTGTACGAAATGACGCAGTACGGTCAGGGCAGCGGCATCCACCTGGCGATAGGCGGATTGATCGACGGGGGGGGGCATGACACCTACGTAATGCACAGCGGGCTGGGACAGGGCGGAAGCCACGACTTTGCGGCGAGCGTGCTGATGGATCGCGGCGGGGATGACCACTATATGGGCCTGACCTCATGCAACGGAACCGGGCTCACGAACAGCGTCGGGCTGTTTTTCGACAGGAGCGGAAACGATATATACGCCGGAAGGCGCGACGGATACATGAACGGCGGGCGCCCGGACCGCGGCACGGCCAGCATCGGGGTGTTCGTGGATCTCGGCGGCGCCGACGATTACCTCGGCAAGATGAAAGACGACGGCGCGTGGTCGAACACGAGCTTCGGCACAGGCATTGATATTGCTCCCCCCCCCGCTAAGGATGCGGAGCCGCAGAGCGGCCCTAACGTGGTCTCCGGCCAGGCGCCGATCCCCGAAGTGTGCAATTACAAGGGCGAAATCACGCAGGAAGTTTTCGACGAGCTATGGGAAATATCAATCCGGTGGGAGGTGGGCGATAACCGCTACATCGTTCCCGAGGCGCGCAAGCGGCTGATCGAGTTCGGAAGCTCGGTGCTGCCGTATATCGAGAAGGTGATGGACAACGACGCGTCGGGGCTTGCCATCCGCGCGTTCGACGACGTGCTGGGCAGGATTTTGGAGACGGACAGGGCGGGCGTGCTCGAAGTCATCCGCCGCAACGCGCAATCAACCAATGAAAAGCGCAAGCTCATCTCGCTTGTCGTAATAAACGACCTCAAGCTGACCGAGTTGGCGGACGAGGTTGTGAAATATCTCGACGATCCCGACCCGGCCTTCGTCCGGCGCGCGGCCGGCGTCCTCGGCACGCTGGGCAGCCACGCCGGCGACGAGCGGCTTTTCGCGATGGCCGCGCTCGACCGGGACGAGGCGATGATCCGCGCCGCGATAACCGCGCTGGTGCAGCTCAAAACCGACTGCTGGCCGCAGCTCCGCGCGCTCCTCGATTATCCGAAGCTGACCGTCCGGGAGGCGGCGGTCAACCTCCTCGTCGCCAATTACGATTTCTTCGGCGCGCAGATGAAAAAGGATCTTGTTGACATCGCCCGCTCCGCGCGCGCGCCCGAAGACCTGCCGCCGCTTTCCTTGCGCGCCGTGCGCTCGCTCTTGGCCGCGTTCGCGCGTATCGATGCGCAGCCCGACGAAGCGATGATTTACACGGTCTCGCTGCTCCTTGACGATACGGACTGGGGCGTGCGCGCGGACGCGGCGCGGCTGGCGATGCGCTGGAAGTCCGAGTACGGCCTGAATTCGGAAGTCCGTGACGCGCTGGAGCCGCTTGTGAAAAAGCTGGGCGCGATGCGGCTGAAAGAGTCCGAGCCGTACGTGAAATTCATTCTCGAAAACGGGTAGCGCGTTACTGATTTGTTGCTTACCATGCCCAACGCTGGGTATAATCGACGCGAGACCCTTCACAGGCCGGCATTATAATTTCGGCGTTTGCCAAAACGCCTTCGGACTTGCTGGATGCCAGTCCCCAGGCGTTGTCGATACAAGTTGGATTTGGTTTTGTTCCCGCGCCAAGCGGGATTTCGGGTGTTGCCCATTCCATATACGGGGTGCAAATTTGAGCGGCACTGGGGAGAGCGAAGGCAGGCTCAAGCAGGAGCTTCAGGCGATCAGAAACAGGCTTTCCGGCCTGGAGTCCGACGCGGATGTCCACGCGGCCGCCGTCGCGCGCGGGCTGCGCGCTAACGCCATACTGCGGATCAACCGCGCCGTCCACAGAATTTCCGAGTCGGGCTGTCCGATGGCGGAATTCCTGCGCCGAGCCTGCGATGCGATCACGTCCGGCGGGATTTTCGAATCGGCGTCGGTCTGGCTGCTTGACGGGCGGGGCGAGCTGTTGGGCCGGGCAAGCGCCCCCGAAGGCGCGCCCGCCCCCGAAACGGAGGATTTCGCCGAAGCCGCGGGGCAAATGGAATCCGGCACAGACGCCGCGGGCGCGCCGGAATGGCCGGGCATTGCGTCCGGGCGGGACGTTTCGGTGGCGCGCGGAAAAGGCGGCGCGATTACGATCAGGGCGACGGTCGAATACGGCGATTCAATCCGCGGGCTTCTGACGCTGCGAACCAACGATCCGAACGCTGGCGGAGACGAGGAAATCGGGCTCGTGCGCGACCTCGCCGGCGAAATCGCCGAAGCCGTTCACATGTTCGGCGTCGTGCGCGAACGGGAGGCCGCCTTCCAGGGGCTCGTCGAAAGCGAACGGCAGAAACGCCTAATGATGGAGCAAAGCATATTCGGAATCGGCATTCACGAGATAATTCTGGATGACGACGGCGAACCATGCGACTACAGATTTCTCTATTTGAATCCCGCATTCGAAACTTTGACCGGGGTCAGCCCCGAATGGGCTGTAGGGAAAACGGTAAAAGAAGTAATCCCCGGCATCGAAAACGAGTGGATCCAAAAATACGGAAAGGTTGCATTGACCGGAGAGCCGATCAGCTTCGTCAATTACTCCAGCCAGCTGAAGCGCTGGTACGAGGTGTCCGCGTTCAGCCAGGGTCCCGGCCTATTCACTGTGGTATTCGCGGACGTGACCGAGCGCGAAAGAGCGCTGGCTGCTGAAAAGAGGCTTATGCGCGCGTACCGCGTGTTGTCGGAATGCAACCAGCGGCTCGTGCGGGAGAGCGATCCCGTGGCGCTCAAACAGGCGTTCTGCGACGTAATAGTCGAATTTGGAGGATACAAGCTGGCAATGGTCGGCCTGCGCGAGTACGACGAAAACAAAACGATTCGCATCGTCGCACACGCGGGACTGCCCGCCAAATTCGTCGAATCTCTGGATCTCACCTGGGGGGAAGGTCCCAAGGGCGAAGGTCCATCGGCGACTGCGATTAAAACCGGGAAGCCGTTTATTTCGCACGATTTGCCGAACGACACGCGAATCGCGCCTTGGCGCGATATCATCGAGGAGTTTGGGCTGCGCGCCTTGACTGCTCTTCCGCTCAAATCGAACGGCAACTTGATCGGTTCGTTGTCAATCGGTGCCGGCGAGCCGGACGCGTTCGACGATTCAGAGATCGCGCTTCTGAAGGAACTTGCCGGCGATCTCGCCTACGGAATAAACATGCTTCGCATACGCAAAGAGCGCGAGGAAGCGGACTTCCGCTATCGGATGCTTTTCGAAACGAGCGTAAGCGGATTTCAGCTTCACGAAGTACTTTACGACGAGAACGGCAAGCCCTACGACACGCAGATTATTGATGTGAATCCCGCGTTCGAGCGGATATTGGGATTGCCGCGCGAAAAGGCCGTGGGAAGGCGGGTTACGGAAATATATCCCGACGCGCCCGCGAACTGGTTCGACGTTTTCGCCGATGTTGCGATAACCGGCGAGCCGAAGTACGTCGAGAACTACTGGCCGCCGCTCGACCGCTGGTACCACCTGCTGGTTTTCACTCCTATGCCCGGGCATATAGCTTTTAATTTCGTCGACATCACCGACAAAAAGCGGGCCGAGCAGGCGAAGGAAAGGCTTTTGCGCGCGTACCGCGTCCTCTCGCTTTGCAACCAGCAGCTGGTCCACGAAACCGACTCGTTGTCGCTCAAGCGGGAATTTTGCAGGATAATAGTGGAGGAAGGGGGTTACAGGCTCGCTTGGGTGGGGCTGAAGCGCGACGACGCGAATAAAACCGTCCAGCCGGTAGCTTGGAGCGGCGTCGAGGAGGGCTATCTTTCTAAGGCGCGGATTTCGTGGGCGGACGACGAGTACGGCCGCGGCCCGACGGGCACAGCAATCCGCACCGGGCGGACTCAGATCGCGCGAATCGAAGAGAGTCCGGACTATTCGCCGTGGAGAGAACTCGCGCTCTCGCGCGGGTACAAATCCTCCATCGCGATTCCGCTCGAATGGGGGGGCTGTGTAATCGGCGCGCTCAATATCTACGCGGCCGAGCCGGACGCCTTCGACGACGAGGAGGTCGCGCTCTTGAGCGAACTGGGCAAGGATTTGACGTACGGCATACACTCGCTTCGCGCCCACGCGGAAAAGGCGATTGCAGAGGAGCGTTTTGCAAAGCTGTTCGAATCGATGACGGACGGCTTCGCGCTTCATAAAATCATCGCCGATGAAAACGGCCGGCCGGTGGATTCCGAATTCGTGGACGTCAACCGCGCGTTCGAAACACTCACCGGGTTGCGCCGCGAGGATGTCGTCGGCAGGCGGTTCACCGAAGTATTTCCAAAGTCGCTCCCCGGCTGGATCGAGCGATGCGGAAAGGTTGCGCAAACCGGCGAATCCGACCGGTTCGAGGAATATTCGGAAGCGCTGGGCAAGTGGTTCGACTTCACGATTTACCGTCCGGAGCCGGGGCACTACGCCGTAATCCTTGCCGACGTTTCGGAGCGCAAGCGGGCGGAGGATGAAAAGGCGAAGCTTTCCGAGCAGCTTCGGCAGTCGCAAAAACTGGAATCCGTAGGGCTGCTTGCGGGCGGCATCGCCCACGATTTCAACAACCTGCTCACTCCGATAATGGGATACGCCGACCTCGCTCTTTCGGAGCTTGCACCGGATAACCAGCTTTATCAGGACCTGGAGGAGATCAAACGCGCGGGCGAGCGCGCGGCCGCGCTGGTTGCGCAGCTCCTGGCGTTTTCACGCAAGCAGGTTCTCGAAGTGAAGGTGCTGGACATCGACGTGATAGTCAACGAATGCACAAGAATGCTGTCGAGGCTGATCGGCGAAAACATCGAGCTTCGCGTCTTTCCGGGCGCCGATGGAGCGCGGATAAAAGCGGACGTGAACCAAATTCACCAGATACTTATAAATCTCGCGGCGAATTCGCGCGATGCAATCGAGGGCAACGGAACGATAATCGTCGAAACTGCGGTGAAGCATCTGGACGACGAGTACGCGAAATCCCATGCCGAAGTGACACCAGGCGAGTACGTGATGCTGTCGTTCCACGACACGGGGAAAGGGATGGACAAGGAGCAGATCGACCGCATATTCGAGCCGTTCTATACTACGAAGGAATTGGGAAAGGGTACCGGCCTGGGGCTTGCGACGGTGTACGGCATCGTCAAGCAGCACGGGGGGCACATCTGGGTGTACAGCGAGCCGGGGCGGGGCACGACGTTCAAGGTGTACTTCCCGCGGGTGTACGAATCTATGGAAGCTTTCGCGCCATGCCTGGGCGATATCAAATCGGTGAAAGGAGCGGAGACTGTTTTGGTGGTGGAGGATTCGGATATCGTCCGCAGCCTTGCGGTGGAAATACTCAAGAAGAACGGATACACCGTGCTCGAGGCCGGCCATCCCGACGCGGCGATCGAAATCGCGAAGTCGCATCGCGGGCCGATTGATTTGCTGCTTACCGACACGATCCTGCCCAAGATGGACGGACGACAGCTGTATGGCGAAATTTCTAAGGCTCGTCCGTCGATCAAGGTGTTGTATACGTCAGGTTATTCCCAAAATGTAATCGCGCATTCCGGCGTGCTGGAGCAGAACGTCGCGTTCCTGCCCAAGCCGTACAGCGTAACGACGCTTCTGGGGAAAGTCAGGCTGGTGCTGGATACTTAGCTACTTCATTCCGAACCAGTTTCCGGCTTCGAGATCCTGAAAGAAATAATCCCGATCGTCCTTTTCCTCGATAGTTTCGCCCAGCCGCTTCGCCTCCGCGTAGTGCTTTTCGAAATTCGCCCTGTCGCCGAGCGCCGCGTACGCGCGCGCGCATGCCTCGTGCGCGAACGGCAGGTTGAAATCGGTCACGCCGCCCTCCTCGCATTCGCGCAGGCTCTCCTTGGCGTAAATCAACGCTGGCTCGCCGCGTCCCAGGATCGCGTACACCCGGCTGCACTGCCAGTCTCCCGCCGCGAAGTTCTTCGGCTCGCCGACGTGCTGCCAGTGCCAGCGGGAGACGTGCGCGCGGCGGATCATTTCGAGGTCTTCCTGAAGCGTGCGGTCTTTCTTGTCTATCAAATCCCAGCACGCGTTGAACGCATCGACCGCCGTCTTCTTGTGCCATTCCTTTTCTGTATATGTTTTTTCGTCGGACATGATGACTCCTTGCATTGAGAATCGGCGTCCTTCCCCCGCCGGGAGCAGGAATAATAACACGCTGGGCGCAATGGTTGATACAGGCCGGAACTAATTACATACACTTAGCGATAAGTGTAGGTAATTTGGACATAACTTTCCTCGAAGATATAAACAGACTGATACCTTGTCATCCCGCCTTCTCAAGCGCGGCGTTGAAGCTTTCGAGCGCGAAAGGCAGCAACTTTTCCAGGTCGCCCTCGCCCGAGACGGGGCACTCCATCCATCCGCCGATTTTCTTTCCGCCGCTTGAAAACGGCCGCGCGCCGAACTTTGCGGCCAGCCGCTCCCGCATCTCCGGGTTGGTGCAGGTAAGCACGACGCCGCCCGTTACCAGAAATGCGAACATCTTGTCGGCGGCCAGGTAGCACGGGCAGCCGAACATCTTCCGGGTGTCCGCCAGCGGCCAGCGCAGGACAGCGCCCTCGAACGCCGCGCAGATGTCGCGCATCGCGGATTCGTCGTACATCTTAGCCACGGACGGGGATTATGGCACGGGAGCGAACGCGGCTTGCCCCAGCGCGAACACGCGGTAGAACGTGTCTCCCATTTTATCTATCTCGTCCCGCTTTTCGAGCTTTCCAAGCCACCTTTCCGGAATCGCGCGCGCGCCCAGAAGCGTTCCCATGATCGCGCCGCAGATGGATGCGGTCGAGTCGCTGTCGCCGCCGTGATTCGCGGCCGCGGCTACCGCGTCCTCGAAGCTGTCCTGAAACCGCAGCGCGCAGAAAAGCGCGATCGCAAGCGCTTCCTCCCCCGTCCAGCCTTCTCCTATTCCGGCGATTTCATTGGACAGGAAAACAGAATCCGGTTCGCCTGAAACTCCGGCTGGTATCCCCGGCATTCCCGCCGCCGTCACCGCCAGCTCCACAATCGCGCTCGTTTCCTCATGCCCGTCGCATCCCGAAAGCATCCCGCGGCATTTGCCGATCGCCGCTTCCAGCCCCTCCCCCCCCTCGATGTGCGCGATCAGCGCCGCCAAAAACGCCGACGGGAGGATCGCGCTCGGATGTCCGTGGGTGATAGCCGCGAACGCGGCCGCGTACCGCCACGCGTCTTCCGGCGGGTAAGCCAGCCCCGCGGGCGCGACGCGCATCACCCCGCCGCATCCCTTGCTTTCGTTCAGCGGCTCGTCAACCTGTCCCATTTTGCCGGTGCGAAGCGCGCCTACGCAGGTGCGGCCGGGGAATCTGTCGTTCGCCGGATCGGCCAAGCTCGCGAGCCAATTTTTGTACTCCTCGTACACCATAGAGGGCGGATGGTAAATCCCGCGGTCGATTCCGCGCTCGTGCGCGGCGAGTATCCCGCGCGCGGTCGCAAGCGACATCTGTGTGTCGTCCGTCCAGCAGCCCGCATCGAATCCGCCCCACGTGTCCATTTCGCGGATTCCGCCGGCTCCGTAGCGCGCGCGGATCTGGCGCGCGCTGAAAAACTCGACGGGCGCGCCCAGCGCGTCGCCCGCGGCTAGTCCGAGGAAGCATCCGGTGTATCTGTCGCGAAGGTCGGGCACGAGATGAATTTTATCATCGCGTGGCGCCGCGAATCCCGGAATCCCGGAGGATACTCCAGAATATTGCTATAATTCTTGAGTGGCGTTCCTTGTCCGAATTTGCGCGTACGTTTTCATCCCCGCGGCGGTCGCGGCCGCGTTTATCGGGCTGTTTTTCGGCATCGTTAAATTCGTTTCGCTCATGCAAAAGTAGGCCGCGCCCGATATGAGCCAATCCGATGCCCGCGTAATCCTGCATTCCACGCTCGCCTCTCCCGACTCGCCGTTCGCGTTCGAGGAGCTCGACCGGCGCGGGATACTCACCGTAGCGATCCCGGAGCTCGAAGCGGCGCGCGATTGCGTGCAGAACGAGTTCCACCACAAGCCCGTGCTCGCACACACACTGGAAGCGATGGCGCATCTTGAAATGCTGTTGCGAAATGTGGACGCGGCGGTTGCTTCGATTCCCTTTCCTGAAAACATCGTATCGCCGTATTACGCGCGCATCAGGGAATCGCTGGCCGCGCCGATCGGCGGCTCGGATTCGCACATCGTCCTGCGGCTCGCGATGCTTTTGCATGATATTGACAAACCCGCGACGAGCGAAAAAAAGGCAAACGGTCGGATAACGTTTTACGGCCACGACGTGCGCGGCGCACAAACCGCGCGCGCGATTTCGCATCGCCTCGGATTGTCTGAATCCGCGGCGGACGCGGTCGCTCTTCTCGTCCGTCATCACCTGCGCCTCGGATTTCTCGAACGCGACGCGGGTTCGGATCTGCGTCTCGTCCGCCGTTTCATCCGCGCATTGGGATCGCTTGTTCCTCATGAAATTTTGCTCTCGCTCGCGGACAGGCTGGCGTCGCGCGGAAAAGCGGTCACGCAGGAGCAGATCGACGCGCATTTCAAAATCGCGGCGCGCGTGCTTGCGGAATATTACGAGCCGGCGCCGGTGATCCCGCCTCTTCTTTCGGGCGACGAAATAATGACCGCGCTCGGTATTCCCGAAGGCCCGGAAGTGGGCAGGCTGCAGAATGCGGTCGAGGAAGCGCGCGCCCGCCGCGAAATCCGCACGAAACGCGCGGCAATCGCGCTGATTAGGAAATTGACAAATAAATAAGCGCGCGCAATTTTTGCGCTTGCGAATTTGATTGGCACAGCTTATTTCATTTTTCCCTGTTCACTATTCACTACTCACTACCTCGCTCATTGCTATACTTTCCCCGTGACCCAGCGTCCGAGCCGTAAGGAAGTTTTCCCGCCCGAAATCGCCAGATACATAGACCTCGCGGCGTACGTGCTTGACGCGCGCGCGCCTTCCGCGTGCCTGTGGCTGGACGACAAGCTCGCCGGCCGGGAATGCTTCGTTCTTTCCCGCGCCGACCTTGCGGACCCGCGCGCGACCGCCAAATGGCTCGCGTATTTCGCGGCGCACGGCTATCCCGCGTTCGCGCTTGATTCGATAAAGGGCGAGGGCGTCGAGGAATTCATGCGGCATTTGACGGAGGTTTTCGCGGCCAAGGCGAAGGAGCGCGCCCGCCGCGGCATTCAAAAAACGACGCTGCGCATAGTCGCGCTGGGAATTCCCAATACCGGAAAAAGCACGTTCCTGAACGCGATAATCGGCCGACGCCGGATGCGCACGGGCAACCGGCCGGGAATCACACGCGGCCACCAGTGGGTGCGCGTGATGGACGGCGTGGATTTGCTCGACACGCCTGGGATAATCCGGGAGACCGCGCACTTCAAGCGCGTGCGGGCGACATGGCTTGCGCTCAACCTTTTGCCGATGGACGAGACGCTGCTCGAACCCGCGGTATCCGGAATTATAGCCGCGCTCCCCCCCCGCGCCAGGACGAAGTTCGAGAAGCTGTACGGGATGGAGATGCCGTGGGAGGACGAGGCGGAGGCGATCGCGGTAAAAGTCGCTGCGATCAAGCGCCTGTACCTGGGTAAAGGCGTCCCCGACCTGTCCCGGTCCTACCGCCTGATTTTGCGGGACTTCCAGCAGGGCAAGCTTGGAAGGATATCGCTCGAAACGCCGGCGTCGAATCCGGTGGCAAGCCCGGTGTTTGCTGCAAGATAAGCGTTGCCGAAGGCCGCGCGGCCCTATGGCGCGCTTCCCGCGTGTTAAAATTTCCCCGCCATGACCGTGCCGGACAGCCTGCGCTCCCAGCCGCCCAACCTGATAACGGCGGTGATTCTGTTCGTCGACCTCCAGGGCAGCGTCAACCTGTCGAGCTCGCTTTCGATATGGGACTACGACCGGCTGATCGACGACTACCAGCGGCTTTTGTCCGATGCGCTCGGCCAAATGCGGGAGCGGTATTCGATTCCGGAGTGGAGCGTCGTCGGGGACGAGCTGAAAGCATTCTTCTACGTCCCCGGCGACGTGGAAACGCAGGCCAAGCTTGCGGAAATACGCGAGAAGGGCGGCTGGCACAGCGACGAATACAACGCGCTCTCCCAGGCGATGCGCGCCGAGCACGACAGGCTCATTTACGGCGCGCTGCGCACCGCGATACACGCCAAGCACAGCTGGGTGAGCTATCCGACAAACGTCGAGCGCATCCATGTGAAGCAGAGTCCGATAGAGCTCGGCTGCGGAATCAACAGCGGCCGCGTGATCCTGGGCGACCGCATCGACGGCCGCCGGCGCATAGAGGGCTACGCGATAAACTACGGCAAGCGCGTCGAGGGGACCAGTCGATACGGAAAGTATTCCCAGATCGCGCTCTCTCGCACCGCGTACGAAATGATGCGCAACATCAAGATCGCGCACTCAATGCTCAAGCAGCGCGTTTTCTTCCGCGAGATCGCCCTCCCCCCTGACGCTATGAAAGGGCTTTCGCAGAGCGAGCGTATCCATGAGGTCACGTTCTTCCACAGGCTCGCCGGTGTGAAGGTGGCCGAAGACCAGTGCGACCTGTTCATGAAGATACTCTTGACCGATCCGTCGAATTTCTGGGCGTACACGAACCTTATAAGCTACCTGCTTTACGACAAGGGCGACCTTTCCGAAAGCGAGCGCATTACGGAGTTCGTTATGAACTCGATTCCCCCTTCCGAGAAGATTTACTACGACATGGCTGAGATCCACTTCCGGCGCGGGGACTTCGAGACCGCGCGGGAGTACTGCTTCATGGCGCTGCGGCTGAACGACGAGTTCGACATCGCGTACAACCAGCTTGTGGACATCGAGGAAGCTGAAGGCGGCGACCCGGCCAGAATCCTCGAATACGCAAGCAAGGCGGCGAGCCTCACCCCCGGCAGCGCGATGAACCACTTCGCGCTAGCCCGCGCGCACCTCGCGCTTGGGAACGAACAGCACGCGAAAGCGCACGCGGAAAGGATGCTTGCGCTTTATCCGGAGTATCCGGCGACGAGCGAGAAAGTCGCGGAGCTTTTGGGGAAGGTGGGAATGAATGCAGACACAACGCAGAAAACCGATAAAGCGAAATAAGGTTACTTTCCTCCCCCATCAAAATTCCCATTTTTCACCGTCCACACCGCGGCGGCCATGCCGCGCACCAGCCCCAGTTCCTTTTCGCTTGCGAGCGTTATAAACGCCTGCGTGCGATGCTTCAGTGCCGCCAAAAGATGCGCCTTTCGCGCGTCGTCAAGCTCGGAAAGCGCGTCGTCCAGGCACAGCACCGGATCTTCGCCCGAAAGCTCGCGCGCCACGTCGCATAGCGCGATCTTTAGCGCGAGCACCGCGCTGCGCTGCTGGCCCTGGCTGCCGAACTGGCGCAGCGTGTGCCTGCCCAGCGAAAACAAAAGCTCGTCACGGTGGGGGCCGGCGACAGTGTATCCGAGTTCGGTTTCCTTCGCGCGCCCGTCCGCCAGCTTCTCCGCGAAGTCTTTCCGCAGCCTGTCGCGAGCGTCCGATTTTCCGTCGGATATCGTCGCAATGTAGTGAAGACCAACCGGCTCCGGATTATCCGATATTTTCGAATAATGATCCAGGAAGTGCGGGACGATTCGCGCCAGAAGATTGCGCCGCATCCGGACGATTTCAACTCCAGACGCGATCAGTCGCTCGTTCCACGGGGCAAGCTCCGCCGATGCTTTCGCGTCGCCGCTTTGAATCCGGCGCAGGAGCGCGTTGCGGTGTAGCAGAGCCCTGCGGTAATCGGAATAAATCCGCACGGATGACGGGACGGCCTTGAGCACTTCCAGATCGAGCGTCTCGCGGCGCAGCGCGGGGTCGCCTTTGACAAGCGACAAATCGCCCGGGAAAAAAAAATGCGCGGAAAGGATTCCTATCGCGTCCTCGAACCGGGTCACCGGATTGCCGTCCAGCTTGACGAACTTCTTGCCGCGCGATACCGCGACGACAAGCCTGTGCAGGCCTCCGTCCGCGCGCGTCAGGTGCACTTCGCAGCGCGCAATTTCGGCGCCTTCGCGCACAACTTCGCGCTCGCGCGCCGCGCGCGCGCTTTTGAGATACGTCGCGAGGTGAAGGGCGTCCAAAAAGTTGGTTTTGCCCTGCGCGTTCGCGCCGAACACAAGGTTTACGCCCTTCGCGGGCGTAATATCAACCTTCGCCAGATTGCGGTAGTCGCGGAGCCGGATGCGCTCGATTAACACGGGGCATGATAGCATGCGTCTTCGCCGGAAGGAGGCTTCAATGCGCAGATTCGCACTGGTTATTTCGATTGTCGCCGCAGCCGCGGCGTTTGCGGCGCCTGTTTTCGCCCAGGGAAAGGCCGATCCCGCGCAGCTGTCGGTCAACCACACGGGTTCGACGTTGATTATGCTTCCGATGGGAATCGCGGTCGTGAAGTCCGGGGATATGACGCTTCTTCCGTCGTCGCATACGGGCGTTCACCTTCTTTTCGCGGGCGAAGCGAGGGCGGTTCTCAAGGATCTGCCGAAAAACGATGCGCTCAACCTGTTCGCCGAATCCGGCCAGACGAACGAAAAAGGGGAATTGGAGTTCCAGGTCGCCGGAATGTACATGAAATGCGGAACCGGCTCCGGCGCGGCTTTTCCTTCGATGAAGTTGACCGGAGAAGGCGTAGATCCCTCAAGCGACATGTGGGGCTACTACATCCAATCCTGGAGCGACGCGTTCCCCGTGGAAATGACGGACGAAGAAATGATGGCCGCGATGACGGGAGGGGGGGTGCCCGCCGGCCCGGCGGTGCGCGAGCCCGACGACGGAGAATTTTTTATCGCCATTTTCACGAAGGACGGCCGCAGATTCGACTATTCGCGCGACAAATCCGGCAAGACGACAATCGTGGATTACCGCGAGAGCTTCACGTATTACGAGCACCCGTATTTCGTCGCGGAGGAAGATTACGACCCAAGGCTGGATTTCGGCGAAAAGACGGTTTATTACAGCTTCGATCCCTCGTCGAAGCAAATGTTCGCAACCGTCCTGATGCGGGCCGAGGCGCTTGAAAGCATGCACGAGTATCCGTTTTACTGCTACCCGTGGGCCGAAGTGTCGTATGCGGAAATAGACGGCGCGTCCGCGGAATTCGAGCGTGTATCCGCGGGCGGCGAGCCGACCTGGCGGGTCAATGTGAAAGCGGAGTTCAAAAAAGGCTCATCGCACCAGATTTATTTCGAGTTTTCCGCGCAGGTACCCGACAGCTACGATTCGATAGGATACGGCGGCGTATACCGGTTCGACGACTACATCGTATACACCGCGGACGACGCGTGCGACAAGCTCGTGCAGGCGGAGCTGCCTGAAGGAACAACATGGAGCATTATCGCCGGTCCCGGGGGGGGAGTGGATCAGCATACGGCCAACACGCTGTCGGCCAAATGGAGCGCAAGCAACCGCGGCGTGATGCTGGTCGCGACGCAGTTTCCGATGCGCGAAATCCAGAGCGGCAGCGTGACGCTCGAAGTGTATGCGCCGCAGGACATAATCGACAGCGTGCATGAGAATCCCGCGGTCGCGCAACTCGGTCAAATGCTCGATTATTTCGGAAGCGAGTTCGGCGTGTACAGCCGGATGTTCCCCGGCGGAAAAATCGAGCGCCAGCAGCTTTTCATTATTCCGGACGAGGGGGGGGTGGCTGCGTTCGAAAACGCGGGGCTGCTGTTTTATCTCGGAAGCGACAATTCGCTTCCGCTGGTGGCGCACGAGGTGTCGCACATCTGGTGGGGGCACATGGTTGACGGCCCGGTGTGGTTCGTGGAGGGGATGGCCAATTACTGCCCGATCGCGTACCTGGAGGAATTCGAGCCGGAGCGCGCGGCCAATTACCGCCGCTACATAATGGGCACCGCGGTTTCGCGCGCCAAGCCGATTTCGCTCGGCCGCAGGAGCGAGCTCGGCGATTCGAGCGCCCGCTATCAATATTCCGCCGGGCTGTTCGTGACGCTCGCGACGATGTGCGGCAAGGAAAAGTTTCACGCGGCGCTTAAAAAGCTCTCACGCGATTTCACGGACAAGGAGCCGCTTACGATTGATACGCTGATGCGGTCGCTGGGCGATTCGCTTTCCGGCACCAAATTCAACGCGGAGGATTTCAGGAAAAATTTCTACGACGAGACGCTGGCCTACGGCGTAAGCGGAGGCTGGGAGCCCATCCCCGGTATCGCGCCGGACAAGGCGGTCCGGATATGGATTTCGCGCGATCCCGCGGTAGAGGGCTGGCTGCCCGTACCCGTCAGGGTTGCGCTTGCCGACGGCAGGACTATCGACGCGGTCTGCGACACGCGAAGCGCGGATTCGACGATGCGGCTGGACGTCACCGCGGAGCCGGTGTCGATCACGCTCGACCCGGACAACGAGCTGCTTGTCGTCACGCCGGAGCGCGCGAACTACATCGAATTCCTCGGATGGCTGACGCCCGCTTGGATGAAGCGCGGTATGGGCGACACCGAGGGCGCGATCTACTGCTTTGAGCACGCTCTTGTCTTCCGGCGATGGGCGCGCGACCTAAAAGATTTGGCGGAACTGTATTTCAAGGCGGGCAGGACTGACGACGCGTGGAAGCTGGTCAACGAAATAATCGATGCCGGAAATTCCGGTGCGCAGATCGGCGGCCGCGCGGTCGAGACGGACGCGCTGGCGCGAACGTACTGGCTGGCGGGCAAGATGACCGAGGCTGCGGGCGACAAAGACGGCGCGAAATCTTACTACGAGAAGGCGCTGGAGCTTGCCAAGCAATCCGGGCTGTACGATCTCGTCAAGGCCGCGCAGGAAAAGCTGGGCATCGAGCCGGAGGAAGGCGCCGCCCCGCCCCGCGGGATGATGGGGATGGGGGGATAGTAAAATAGCCTTATGTCAGAGACATTAATTACGAACCACACAATCACGCGCCTCGGATTCCCCATCGGATGGGGGCATCCCCTCGCGCTCATCGCCGGGCCGTGCGTCATCGAAAGCCGCGACCTGTGCTTCGAGGTCGCGGGCCGGATGAAGGAAATCTGCGGCTCGCTCGGCGTCCCCTACATCTTCAAGGCCAGCTTCGACAAGGCCAACCGCACAAGCGTCGCGGGCTACCGCGGCGTCGGCATGATCGACGGGCTGTCGGTGCTGTCTGACATCAGGCGCTCTCTTGAAGTTCCGGTATTGACCGACGTGCACGAGGCGTCGCAGGTTTCCGAAGTCGCGCCCGCGGTGGACATCCTGCAAATCCCCGCGTTCCTCTGCCGCCAGACCGATTTGCTTTTGGCGGTGGGCGCAAGCGGGCAGGTTGTGAACGTCAAGAAGGGGCAGTTCCTTGCGCCCTGGGATATGGCGCAGGTTGTCGCGAAGATCAAATCCACTGGAAACGAGGATGTGATCGTCACCGAGCGCGGATCGAGCTTCGGCTACAACCGCCTCGTCGTGGACATGCGCTCGCTCGAAATAATGCGGGAGACGGGATGCCCGGTTTGCTTCGACGCGACGCACAGCGTGCAGGAGCCTGGCGGCAAAGGCAGCGCGTCGGGCGGCGACCGGCGGTTCGTGCCCGGATTATCGCGCGCCGCGGCGGCGGTGGGCGTGAGCGCGCTCTTCTGGGAAGTACATCCCGACCCGGATAACGCGATGAGCGACGGCCCGAACATGCTTCGGCTGGAAGACGTGGCGGAGGTGCTTGCGGGGATCGTCGGGATAGACCGGATGGTGAAAGGGAACGCGGGGTAGGGCGCAAGTCCGCCGCGGGCGGCGATTTTGCGGTAAAATATCCGCGGAATGAAACGCCGGAGATGGAAAACCGCCGCATACATTTTGCTGCTGCTGATTGCCGCGGCGGCGCTTGCCTGGAATACATCGCCGGAACTGCGGAATTTCAATTTCCCAGGGCTCGAGCCGGGCGTGGCTTTTATCACATTCAACACATCAAAAGTTGAAGGACAGTCTGGAAATCCAAGCGGCCTTTCATTAATTGAGCCGGTCGACTATCTTTGGGCTGCAAATCTTTCTGGAAGCAATGTTTGGGTTGCCACAAACCTAAAGGGAACATCCAAAGACGACGGTGCTTATTTGTATTTTTTCGACTCATTCATAGTGGATGATTGTGTTCCGCCGTTTAACTATCAAGAGTATTCTGAAGGAAACTGGATTGACCTTAAGACCGGATTTTTCAGGCGCGCCCACAAGAAACCGACTGTAGTTTCTTTCCCATTTGCCTCAGCCGACGAAAGGCGCGACTGGTACGCCAAAAATCTTCCTGGAGATGGCATTTATTATTGGAATGTGAAGAACACCGAATGGAAAGAACTTAACTTTGGGCCGGCTTATTCATTGCAAAACGACTATTGGTTCGAGGCGGTTGTAGCTTCAGGCGACGAACTGGTAAATTCCTATTGGGTCGACAGCTATGATCCAAATCAAAGCGGTAGCTGCAAAAGATATTATCCTGGCTATGCTGCGTTGTCTTTTTTTAGCATCGCCCAGCAAAAGTAATTAAAAAGATGGTGGATCGTTTCGGAAGCAAAAAAGGACTCGTCCGAGCATTTGCTTTTGACAAGCGAAATGCAGGCTGCAGACTTTGTTTCCAGAACTCAAGTAAAGCAAGGAACATGCTCAATAATTTATGCTGCAGCCCCAATAATGCCTGGCACCAAACCCGGCGAGTGGACGTTTTTTATTTCATTTCAAGTTCCCGTACCGAACGAAAGCAGAATGTATGCATTGCGGACAGCATTCATAGCCGCCAACCTGAATTCGGGTGCCCTTAGGCGAATTCCACTTTCGATAAACGAGCTTGGCGGGAAGTTTATTAACGACTTTGAGGGAGCACTTGAATGGCCCGTGTATAGCCCACTTGACCGAAAAACATACGCTATCTTTTCGGAGAGCCTGTTCGGATCCACGAATTCTGGCGATTCAATTGGGGTACTTGCTTCGATAACTGCGGATGGCAAACTGGAATCTGTTGACAAGGCTGCGGCAAGGGCTGATGAGTACTATTACTTTTATTATAAACCAGTCATCGCATCCGATGGGGCACTATGGTACGTCCGCGTTAATCAAGCTTCAAAAGGCAAAAGTGACCGTTTCGAACTCGTCCGTTACGATCCGGTCACCGAAGAAAAACGCGTCATTCACCGCGCCGCCCGCTTCGGCGCGATCCTCGTCAAGCCGGAGAAGGAGTGGTAGCAGGGATATTAATGCAGCTTTGAATGCAGACCCCTTACCACCCCACTTGCTTGTCATCCACAACCGCGCCTTCCGCGATTAACAGCTCGCGCAGCGCGGCGTAGAACGCGTGATATTCCCGTATCTCTCCCGGCGTCGCGCCCGCGCGCGATCCCGCGGCAACTTTCGAACCAAGGCCTTCGCCTTGAGCTATCCCCGCGGCTGGCCGCGTCCCCGCCGCGATCAGCGCCGCGGCCGTGCCCGCGGCCTGGCCGACGGCCATCGATGTGGGCATCACCCGCGTCGACGCGAACGCCTCGTGCGTGACGCTGATGTGCCGCCCGGCCATCACCAGATTATCCATCTCGTTCGTCAGCAAACACGCGAGCGGAATGTCGTAGTGGCCGCGCGCGCCGACCTTTTCCGCGATCAAGTCCCCCCCCCTCGCGGCGTGAATGTCTATCGGGAACGCGCCCAGCGCGATGGTATCAGGAAACTTTCGCCCGCCCACAACGTCATCCCGCGTCAACACGTACGGCCCGTTTATCCGGTAGCTCTCGCGTACGCCCAGCCTGTCCGCCTTGCGCGAGATGAAGCATTCCCCGAATCCCGGAACGCGCTCGCGGAAGAAATCCAGCAGGAATTCGATCTGGCGCAGCCCTTCCATCGCGATTTCACGGTCGCTTCCAAAATCGTGCGGGATGCGCGTCGTGTTTATCATCACTTCGCCCTCGCGCGGCGTCCCGAAAAACAGCAGCCGGTCGCGCGGCAGCGTCCACTCGCCGCGTTCCTTCGCCTCGTTCACGAGCGAGAAGAATCCCGACACGCCGATGTAATGCTGCTCGCGCGCCCGCGGATCGTCCGACAGAACGAAATCCTCCGGATGCGACCAAACATGGCGGCTCACCGCGCCCAAATCCACGCCCGCGAGCGCGAAGAGCCAGCTCATCGGCTGGCGCGCATCCGACAGCTCGCAAGGCACGCCGCACATCCGCGCGATCCTTGCGCTGCCCGTCGCGTCCACGACCGCGTCCACGTCGAACCATTCCTCCGATACTTCAGGCAGCGTTTCCTTTTCCCAGTGGCCGAACGGCAGACCCGGCGGAAATTGCGATTCGTCCAGCGCGGAAAGCTTCGCACCGCATATTTTTCCCGCCTCGATTTTGATCTCGGCGACCGCGGTCGAAAGCCTTGTCTCGACGCCTTCCTCCGCGAGCATCTCCTTCATCACGCGGCGCGCGATTTCGTCGTCAACGGGCGTCACCGTCGCCGCGAATCCCAGCGGATCGAGCAAATGACCCAGCGATCCGCCCGCCGCGACCAATGCCTCGATGTATTTCTGCGGGATGCCGCGGATAACCTGTCCCCGCGGCGAATGAAAAGTCTGGTACGGCTGCACGAGCGCCTGGTTGGCCATTCCGCCCAAATAGGAATGCGCTTCCGCCAGCACCACGCTCGCCCCCGCGCGGGCCGCCGCAACCGCGGCGATAACGCCCGCGACGCCCCCCCCCGCGACGAGAACGCAAGGCTTGCTGTTCGGGGAATTCAATCTATTTGACCGGGGAGCCGGCGTAAAGCTCGGCGTCGAACGCGTCGTCGTGATAGATGCGGATGTCCACCTCGAACAGCCGGTTCCAGGGGAAGTTGATTTCTGGCAAGAGCGCCTTTGGCACGCTTATCCCGCGGCGCAGGTAGTTGCCCCGGTGGCGCTGATCCCATGCGCCGCGCACGGGCTTGCGCAGATCCTCGCAGCCCTTCTCGACCATTTCCACCGTGTACAGCCCGAAGTGCCACGGATCGCCGCCCGCGTCCAGCACCATTTTCCAAAGGCGCGGCCGCACTATCTGCGGGAACCAGCGGTCGGAAAGGAGCGATTCGAACTTGAACCGCTCGTGCGCCCAGCTGGCCTCGGTCGAAACCGTGCCCACCGGGTCGCTGGCTGCGCGGTACGCGCGCGCGACGATGTGCGCCAAAGCCTTGCCGATGGTATTGCCGGCAGTGTTCCATCCGGAGTACCCGGCAAGGAAATTGCCGTTTCCCTGCGAAAGCACGCTGTCCATCGCGGGATCCCCCCCGTTGCACCATGCGATGTCCGCGATGTATATGTCTAGCGAGTCGAGCAGGAGGACGGGCAGAAGCCACGGCATCGGGCCTTCGCCTTCGTAAGGCCGGTAAGCCTGTGGCGAGCCTCCCTTCAGGTGGTCTTTCTGCTCTTCTTCGAAATTGTTGATTACCAAAAGCGCTGCCTCGCGCTTTTTTACAACCTCCGGCGCGGTGTCCACTATTACGGCCGCGTCCTTCGACCACGTCGCGAACTCCGCCTCAATCGGCGACAGCCGCAGGTGCTCCATGAACCGAGCCAGGTTTGTTCCGACCGGCACGCCTTCAAAATTCGCAATCTTGTCTATGGAGTCGGGATACGTCCACCATATTCCGACGGGCAGCCTGCCTTCGATCTTGTCGCGCAGATGGCGCGCCAGCATCACCATTCCCTGCTCGTCGCATCCGTTGACGACGGTCACCTTTTTGTCCAGCTCGCGCGGAAGCTCGGACAGAAGCTCCTTGACCTCGCGGTTCTGCGGGCCGTCCGGATGGTTGTCCTCGATCGCGATAACCCATGACGTCGCATGCGGCAAAAGCGCGGCCAAAAGCCCCGCATGATCGTTCTGGTTGCGCGAGCGCGCGATTTGGTGGTTCTGCCATTCGATGTCTTCGGCGGCGGCAGCTTCCGCGTCGCCCTCGCCCGCGACGGGCGCGCCGGTGAGCGTGCGGGCGCGCAGCGCCTCATGCGATTTCAGGTCGGCCGCGGATAGCACCGTTTTTCCCAGCCGCGGCACCGATTTGAAGCAATGAAGTTTGCATCCGGGCCTCGCCGCCAGGAACCTAGCCAGAAAATCCGCGATTTCCTCCGGCGGCTTGATCGCCTCATCCGGCGTTCGGCTCTGCACAAGCCCGCCGTACAGCAGCGCGTCGAGCGACACGAGCAGCGCCTCGGTTTCCTTCGGAAGCGCGTCCATCCAGTCGAAAAGCTCGCCAGGGTCGCCGGCGCGGTCGCGCCACCCCAGGAATTCAAGCGGCGGGACGTGAAGCCTCACTCCCGCGATGTCGGCCAGCCGCAGCGGATAAAGCCAGTTGCATGGCCGTGAATCAAGCGGCACGAGCGCTATCTGCGGCAGGATCTGCCGCTTCAGTATTGATTCCTGCATCGGGTCGGACAGCGGCGCGGCCTCGGCAGGCGCGGTTTCTTCAACGGTTGAAACGGGTGCGCTCGTCCTCATAGGGAGCCGATTGTAGCATCAAAACCGCGCGCGTTAAAGCGTGGCGCGGAGTCGAATTATAATGTCCGCGCGGGAGGCTTGAGCATGGCAGAGCAACGCAAAATCGCTGTAATCGGCGGCGGAAGCTGGGGCACCGCGTTCGCATGGCTGCAGGGAACGAAAGGCGTTCCGGTGACGGTATGGGCGCGTGAGCCGGAAGTCGTAGAGGGGATAAACACATTCAAGCGCAATCCCTTTTTCTGCAAGGGCGCGCTGCTTCCGACTTGCGTCTGCGCCACCGGAGACCTTGCGGAAGCTCTCGACGGAGCGTGGCTGGGCGTCGCGGCCGTGCCGTCAAAATTCCTTCCCGGAATGGTTGACGAGCTTCGGCCGGTCTGGCCGGACGGAACAGCGTACCTTTCGCTGACGAAGGGGCTTTGCGGCGAGCCGCCGGGATTCGCCAACGAGTACTTCGCGCGAAACTGGCCGGAGCTCGGCTCCGCGCGTTTCGCGGTTCTTTCGGGTCCGAATCTGGCGGACGAGGTCGCGGCGGGCAAACCCGCGGCGGCGGTCGTCGCGAGCGAGTCGGCGGAGCTTGCCTTGAAAATCCAGGGAGCGGTGAGCGCGCCCACTTACCGCGTTTACACCTCATCGGACGTCACGGGCGTGGAGGTCGGCGGTAGCGTGAAAAATATCATCGCCATCGCCGCGGGCATCGTCGAGGGGCTGGGCCTGGGGATAAACGCGCGCAGCGTGCTTATCACGCGCGGGCTGGTGGAAATGTCGCGGTTCGCGCGGTCGCTTGGCGCCCGGCCGGAGACGCTGATGGGGCTTTCGGGACTGGGAGACCTGATTACGACATGTTCCGGCCCCAAGTCCCGCAATTTCGGGTTCGGGATGCGGCTGGCAGCGGGCGAATCCGCGGACGCCATCGTCGAGTCCATGCGGATGGTGGCCGAGGGCGTCACGACCGCGCGCGCGATCCGGGAGCGCGCGGCTTCGATGGGCGTGGAAATGCCCATCGCGGAGCAGGTCTGCCGCATCCTTGACGGCGCGGCGACGCCCGCGGATGCGATTTCCGCGCTTATGGGGCGCGAGCTGAAGGCGGAGTAAGGAGCTTCTACTCGGATCGTTGGCGAACGAAGACAGGATAGATTTTGTAATCATATCTGCCGTTTTCATCCCATTTATTAAACCCAGCAAGAAACACCGCGCAGTCTCCAGAAAACGACGTTGGGCTGCCTGTTAGTAGCGGTCCATTAGGCGCTGTTGATAAATTGGGGTCATGCGATACAGCGTCATACTCAATTGTGTCGTTTTGATCGACATATACCAAGTGGGCTATATCTGGCACTCCGCCCACAAATGGCGGAATAAGTGCATTAGGCAAGCACCATAATGCGGAATTGTACCTTGTCCATGGTGCATTAGGGGAAAAAACGGTGCTGTACAGGCAATAGGCACTGTCATCAAGCAACTCAATCCCAAGCTGCGGCTCAGCTGTTCTTGTAATCAACTCGCCAATGAAATGGTCTCCGCCTATGGGACCGCCCTCCATTTCGCCATAAAAGCCTTGGTAAAGCGAAACAAAGTAATTCCAATATGGTCCCATTTGCACAATCTCGCGGCATAATACCGCGATTTCGTCGTCATCATTAACATCAAGGTCAATTTCAGAGCTGTCCCAGAGGCTTGTTGAGATCGTTTCAACAGGACTTGCCCATTCCTCATTAGAAGAATCGAAATATGCAAGCTGAAGGCTATGGATTCCTGACCAGTGCTTCGCATATGCGTAAATGACATCTCCGTTTGATAGCGCATGAATGCTGTTGCGTAAATGATATGCCTTGTCTGGAAAATAATAAACGTATTCAGGCGTGTCGTACTGCTGATGCGATGCCCCACTGAAAACATGCAGTTTTCCAGGGCTATTTGAAGAACCCATTGTTAAAACCTGAATATTTCCATCGCCAGACAGGGAGCAATCTAGTACTCTGCCTCCAGATTCCACCTCACCTGCTAACTCCCAGGATCCGTTATCATATGTATAAACTTTCAGATCAGGATTAGTTGTGGTGGATCCGCTTGTACCAAAGTCGTTTATGGCTAGATATATGGTATCACCTTCAAACGCGATGGAGTAATTGCCGTATGAAAATCCGGGAACTGAGGTGGGTGTGTCACTCCAAGAAAAGGTGGATTTATCAAAAGAGACTATATGGAAAATGGGCGATTCGCTGGAACCTGTCGGCAGGACTGCGGTCAAATTGTAATCCGGACGGGCGACCAGCCAGTCAAGGTCCTTGGTGTAATCTACAAGCTTGTATGCCCCATGCTCTGTTCCCCCGAGGTTCATTTCGCCTAAAAATTCAAGAATTTCCTCGAAGTCGAAGAATGGCGTGTAGTCGCTTTGGTCGTCGGGATCATAATTGTAATGAACGCAACGGCTGTTAACTATGTCCAAAAATTCATTATAGGTAAGATCGGGCTTTAGTGCACACAGCGCCAATGCGCCGACCGTGACTTCAGGCGCGGCCCAGCTGGTGCCGCTGGAGTTGTATGTTCCTCCGCCGGAAGCAAGAACCTGCAATGGCTCGTCATCCGACCCGCTTACGCAATAAACGTCCACCCAAGGCCCGTAATTGCTTCCCTCATTTGAATCGATCCATCGTTGGGATTCATCCGTTGCGGTCCCGCCTACTGCTATAACCGTGGAATACGACGAAGGATAAATTCGGCCATCAATGTCGTTATTTACACCTTGGTTATGCGCGCCAGTCACGCAGATAACATCAAAGTCGAGCACCATCTCCCGTATCTTCGCATGCAACTCCTGCCGATCTCCCAATGAGGCTTCGCCTTTAGTGTATCCCACACTAATGAGGCAGGTTTTAATATTTAAGTCGTTATATTGCTTCCAGGTCTTAATTAGGTCAATAGCATAAATAACATTAAGAATATCAATGCTTAATTGATCATCAGAAACGCGAATGGGCAATATTTTGGCTTTTGGCAAAATGCCGCATAGCATGCTCCCGTTTTCCGAAGCGGCCATTATTCCGGCGCATGCGGTGCCATGGTTTTGGTCGCCAGCTTCTGGCAGATCATCTCCGTCAACCAAGTCTGTTTCAAGGCCTTCGGGAAGAAATAGGCTGTCCTGGATGTCTGGATGGTCCAAGTCAACACCCACATCAACAAGCGCGCAAATCAAAGGATTTCCTTCCTCGTCCTTTGGATCCAGATTCAAATTCCATACCAGGCTGGAATGAATCATGGGCAAGAAATATGGAGATTCCGGCCATTGCTGCCGGTCATAATACTGGCCTGAACCATTGACGTATGGATCGGAAACCATATACTCATATTTGTCCGCAAAAGGTGCCGATGCGCATTGACCTTCAAATTCAATCGGTTCGATTAATCTGATAAAGTCCGAATTATCTTCCCATATTACTCCAATTAAAGATTCAACGTCGACATTTGTGGTGACAAATAGAGAAGGGTACTCGAAGACGTAGGTGTCGCCGACATACTCAATCAATGGGCTTTGGCCTTCACCGTAAGTGTCTAATAAATATTTTGAAAGGCTGATGTACTGGGTGTCCCTGAGCAATTCCGGAACAGGGGCGTTATTGATCCACGAGGCGATTTGGCTTGTATTGGCAACCGGAATGAGAGGAAGGCTTTGGCCTTGGCGTTCGTTGTTCAGTTCGGCGAGATCAATATCAGGAAAGTACATAATCGCAACCTTAAACGGTGGCTCCAGAGTGGACACCTGTCTAAGCGCGTCCATCCGCTGGTCAATGGACAAAGTCTGCAAAAGGAAAGGAACTTTGCCGCTTTCATCCAGATTTGGCGCTGTGCCTGGCTGATTCTGCGGATTGGGCTTAGGTGCCATTGGATTCAGAAGTTGTTGTTTGTGACGATTGCCACAAGAGTCGGCAAGACCGGAGACAAACGCGGCAAAGCTGACAAGAAAGAACACACGCAAAATCAACTTGGCAATTCCAGATACCTCCGAGTACGGAAATGCGATTGTTCGGAGGAATTTTAACTGGTTGTTTGAGTTCTGTCAAGCGTTTTCAGGTGCATTCTCAAAGGAATTTAAGGTATAATGCCACATGCCCTTTTGGGTGTTTTTTGTACTGGTGGATTCATGAAGTTAACTTTCATCCTTTTTGCGCTACTTACACTTACGCTTTGCGCTGTTGCGCCTTTTGCGTGTAGCCGGAATTCGTCACGCGCCATTGGCACTGCTGAAAGTAAAAGTAAAGGTGCTACAGCTGATCAACCAGGCGCAATGGAAGACAAGGCCGGGAATGCCGTTCTGAATTCACTTGAAGATGACCCTCACGCGCGCGAGGTTGCCGAGTATTTAAGAACGGGCGTTCCCGTGCTTATTCCCCGATGGAGAGACAAGTTTGAGCTTCCTTATGTCGGACCTGTCACGACAAGCCAGGGGATAGTTGAACGTCCGAATATGCCGAACCCCAAACTGATCATTTCTGGTGGTGATTCTAGTTCCCGCGGCAATTCAAGATCAGCTACCAAAGTTGGCCTTGGGAATCCGCAGCCTCCAACTGTTGGTACTTGCAGGCACGCGTTTTTGCTTGTGAAAAGCGGAATCTACAGCCAGCCCAACGATGCAGCCTCCGCCAATGAAAAGCTGTTTGGAAGTAATTCTGGAAACACATGCCCTTCGCTAACCGACTTTTACTCGGAGATGAGCTTTGGAAAGCTTACAATTTCCGGAGGAGTCTTTCCTTCGTCCGGAGCGTACGAAGTGGGGGGCATTAGCTCTTCCAACTGGAATCCAAGCACGGTTGTCACTGATGCGATGAATGCTGCAAACGCGGAGGTGGATTTTTCGCAGTACGACGGTGACAACGACGGTTACATCGATTGTTTAACAATAGTGCTTCCCCATCTAAGCGCAATACTGGAGCCGGTTCGCGCATTTGTCAGTTTTGGCTGGTCCGGTCCATTATTTGATGGCAAACGTATTACTACGATTGGATTTCTTGGTTACTCGGACTTAGATCCTGAAAGTCGCACGGTACATCACGAGCAAGGCCATTTTTTCAACCTCCCCGATTACTACGACCTCGGCGGCGACAGCGCGCCGGCCAATCCCGGCACAGACGGCAACGAATCGCTTGGCGTCGGATATTGGGATCTCATGTGCGCGGGCAACCTGACCAATCCGCCGATGCACATGAGTCCGTACAACAAGTGGCTTCTCAACTGGATCGAGCCTACGGTGCTGAATACGGACGTGCAGGATTTGGTTCTCCAGCCAAGCAACGACATCAACAATCCCGGCTCGTCGTACATCCTGTGGACGGAGGGCAGCTTCGTCCGCGAGTTCTTCATCATCGAAAACCGCTGGCAGGTGGCGACGTCCGACATCGGGCCGAATCCGGGCCGCGGGCTTCTCGTCTGGCACGTGGACGAGGACGAGATGATCAATCCTTCGTCCGGCTACGGCGTGAACGACATCGAAGAGCACAAGGCGCTGGATCTGGAAGAGGCGGACGGCCAGGCGGCGATCGACCATATGTGGAATTACGGCGACGCGGGCGACGTCTATCCGCAGGGCACCAAGGAATTCAAGTTCACGACGAATCCATCGAGCGCAAATTACGCGGGCGACGACACCCAGGTGCGCATTTACAACATTCGAAAGGACGACGCATCGCAAACGGTAACGATAAACGCGCAGATAACTAGCTTCACATTCGACTTCAACAGCCTGCCTCCGATGATCGGCACGGGGACCGTGGACATCGCGCCGAACATTGACGGCAATCTGGACAAGGTCGAGCTTTACCTCAACGACGCGCTGGTGTTTGAGGCCACAAGCCCGCCCTACTCGTATTCCTGGGATACGACCGAAATGGTTTTCGGCCAGGTTCTTATCCGCGGCATCGGTTACACGCCTTCCGAGCAGCGCGAGGTGGCGCAGGACATGCTGGTGGACAACACGCCTGTCCTGTTCCCGTTCGCGGACAATGCCGAAAACGGATTTTTCCAGATATTCCCGCTCGACTCGCGGCATCCTTCGACCTCGCTGCGCACCTCGACGCGCCAGGCGCCGGGCACGCCCGAAGACCTCGCGAATGCCGGAACCGGCCAGTGGCGGCAGCGCGCCGATTTCAAAACAAGCGGCGAGCGCAGCTTTTACTGCGGCAAAGGCGCGGGAACCTACGACAACTTCGAGAGCGATTATCTCGTAACGCGCAAGATAAACTTGAACGGCGTGAGCACTCCGGTGCTTTCGTTCAGCCACCAGTACGATATGGAGGAGAACAAGGATTTCGGCCGCGTCTACATCACCGACAACAACGGCCAGACATTCACCCAGCTCGCGCAGTACACCGGGACGCACGCGAACGAAAAAATCAACATCCCGCTGTCAAGCTGGATCGGAAAGACGGTGCGCATCGTATTCTTCTTCGAAAGCGACGGAACCGGCACGGATCCCGGCCCGTCCATAACCGGCAGCGGCTGGTGGATTGACGACATCGTGGTCTCGAACGGGCCTGCCAGTCAGCTTCCGACGATCACGATAGTCGATCCGGGCGACAAGGCCGGGGTTTCGGGATCGGTTCCGATCGCGGTGACCACCACCGGATTCGTAAGCAGGGTGGACTACATCGTCTATCACTCCGGCGGAACGTTGATCGCCAACTCGACAACACCGCCGTATTCGACCACGCTGCTGACGGGCGCGCTCCGCAACCAGCGCGCGCTGCTGGAAGCGAAAGCGATTTCGTCCGGAGGCGTATACAGCTCCGACTGGGTGGAGATAGACCTGAACAACCTTCGCGGCGACATCAACGCGGATGGCAAAGTGGACGCCGCGGACGTGGACGCGCTGGCCGCCCGGTTCGGAATGCCTACGAGCGATCCAAACTACCGCGGCTGGTTCGACGCGAACGGCGACGGCTCGGTGGACGAGCGCGACGCGTCGATGATCGGCTACCACTGGGGCGAACAGCTCTAGCCAGCTATACTTGCGCCGATGGGCGGCTACGATTCCGGCGGATGGCGCGGCGTGGGACTCGCCATGAGCATACCTTTCATGCTCGGCGCGGGGCCGATTCTCGGCTGGTTCATCGGGGTCTGGCTTGACGGCGTGGCCGGCACCGGCTTTCTGCGGTTCGCGTTTCTCGTTCTCGGATTCGTCGCGGGCGTGCGCTCGGTCGCGCGCGTCCTGCGCGAAGACTTGCGGCCGGAACCGGTTTCCGTGCCCGAAATGCGTCAGGGAGCCGACGAGTTCACGGCGATAGGCCGCGCGCCAACCCCGCATGCGGCCTCGGAGTCCGATAGGTTTGTGGACGAGGACGGCCACACGATAGGAACGATGAGCTACAACGCGCGCATCCGACGTCCCGCGAGGCCGTTCGCTCCTTCCCTGCAATCCGAACCGGAGACTACTTGCGAAAAGCCGCCTGATCCTCCCGCTTTGCCGGAAGCGCCGGTTGAAAGTGATTCCGCATCTGCAGCGCCCGGAATCGGCGGCGAAGCCGCCGGCTACGGCGACGCGCTTTTTTCGCTTCCCGCGATTCTGGGTTCCGGGCTGGCGGTCACCGCCGCCGCGGCCGCGGTCGCGGGATTCGTTATAGACCGCGAAATCGGCCTGGGCATGATCGCGGCCGGATTGTGGAATCTATGCAATTTCGCGGTGCTCTGGATGGCGTTCAAGGTTTTGTTTTCCGGCAAGAAATGGATGTTATCCTTTACAATCCCCATCGTTTTCATTAAGATACCGCTGCTTTATTTCCTGGTGGTTCAACTTTTCAGGCTCCGCCTGTTCGATTCCCGGGGAATGGTGCTTGGACTGCTGGTTTTGCCGGTGGTCTTTTTATATTTGGCCCTGATTGGAAGCAAGGCCGGTTCAGGTCGAATGAATGCAGTATATGGTTCTCGCAAGTGAGCAAGGTCACGAGGTAGCCGGAGCGGCGGAACACGCCGCGCATGCCGCGCACGAAGGCGGCCACCACGTACCCGAGCTTCCCAACGTTTTCGTCGTCTTGAAAGACCTCGGTGTGATTCACGCCGATAAATTCACAATCTTCGGCCGCGAACTTTCGCTCACCGACATCACTTTCATTTCATACAGCATCCTCATCATGCTCACGATAATCGCTTGGATTGCGATCGCGCGCGGCGGGATGAAGATGCGCCCGACCGGCAGGCTTTACATCGTCACCGAGATGTTTCTGGGCGGATTGCGCGACTTTTTCGGCGGCGTTCTGGGCAAGCACGAGGTCAACAAGCACATCTGGCTGATCGGAACGCTGTTCGTTTACATCCTGTTTCAGAATTTGAACGGAATCGTCCCGCTCGGCTTCGCGACCTCCGCAAGCCTTTCAATGAACCTCGCGATGGCGACGATCGTGTTCTTTTACGTGCAGTACGTAGGCATTTCGCGAAACGGATTCGGAGGATGGTTCAAGCACCTTCTCGGCAGCCCGACCGATGCCATCACATGGGGTCTCTCGCCGCTTTTTCTCATCCTTCACATTCTCGAAGAGCTGATAAGACCAATAAGCCTGTCGCTTCGTCTATTCGGCAACATCCTGGGAAAGGATATTCTTCTGGGCGTTTTCATCGGACTCATTTCCATTCCGATTGTCGGATGGTTCAAGCTGATGATTCCGCTTCATTGGCCGTTTTTGTTTCTCGCGCTTTTGCTTTCGGTGATACAGGCGCTGATTTTCAGCATGCTCACCGCGGTTTACATATTGCTTGTACTTCCCCACGGGGAACACCATTAGTTGTCGTTTCATAAACTTCGGAGGAATCAGGTATGGATCTGTATTTTCTCGGTCTGGGCATTGCGGCCCTCGGATCCGGCATCGGAATCGGCATCGCGGTCAACGGCGCCCTCCAGGCGATGGGCCGCCAGCCCTCCATCCAGGGCCAGCTTCAGACGTCGATGATCATCGGCGCGGCGTTCATCGAAGCGCTCACGATTTACGCGCTGGTTGCGACTTACCTGCGCGGCGGCGGCTAGACGGCGGAATGTCTGCATTGGTATTTTCCGCCAGGGAGGTTCCGGCGTGGGCGAACTTGTAAGCATCAATCAACTTATCTGGCACATCGTCGCGTTCATCCTGTTCGCGATCGTGCTTTACCGGATGGCTTGGAAGCCGATCCTCGGCATGATCGACGCGCGCAAGGACGCGATCGACCGCTCCTTCGGCGAGGCGGAGGCCAAGCAGGCGGCCGCCGTCAAGCTCCAGGAGGAGTACGAGTTGAAGCTGCGCGAAATCCAGGAGGAGGCCACCCGGCGCATCCAGGACGCGATAAAGCGCGGCGAGGAAATCGCGGCCGAAATCAAGTCCGGCGCCGAGGCCGAACGCGAAAAGCTGCTGGCGAAAGCCGCGGCGGACGTGGAGCGGGCGCGGGAAATCGCGCGCGCGGAGCTGCGCAACGAAGTCGTCAACCTGACGTTCGCGGTGTCGGAAAAGCTGCTCAAGGATCCGTCCGTACTCGACCGCAAGGCGCATCTGGGGCTGCTTGAGCGCTACCTCGGTGAGGTGGAGAGCGTCCGATGAAAGACCGCCGTGTGGCAAAGCGGTACGCGGTGGCGCTGTTCGAGCTGGCGCTCGAACTGGGCAAGGTCGAGGAGATCGACGCGCAGTGCCTGCAACTGGAAGAGGTGTTTGCGGACAAAGCGCTGCAGCGGTTCTTTTCGCAGCCGCAGATACGCATGTCGGACAAGCGCGCTTTCCTGGAAAAGGTCTTCCGCCAGTCCGTTCATCCCGCGGTGTTCCGCACATTGGAGCTGCTTCTCGAAAAGGGCAGAATGGGCGTGGCCGAGATCGTCTTCGACTATTTCGACATTCTGACCGACCGGTTCCGCGGCATCGAGGAAGTGAGGCTGGTCACCGCCGTTGAAGCGGACCAGGATTACGTAGATCGGCTGGTCGCGAAACTGCGCAAATTCACTAAATATCCGGACTTGCGCGTCAGGACCGAAGTGGATTCAGGAATCATAGGCGGAGCGAAAGTTTACCTGGGGCGCCACACCGTGATTGACGGCACGATCGCATCCCGGCTCAAGCAGATGCATGAGGCGCTCCTGATTTACCAGCATTGATGATCCTGCGGCGGATTCCCGCCGGAGGGGAGGAAGTTAAGTGAGCATCAGACCCGAAGAAATATCGAGCATTCTCAAGGCCGAAATCGCCACCTACCAGGGCGAGCTGACGATGGAAGACCGCGGCATAGTGCTTTCCGTCGGCGACGGCATCGCGCAGGTGTACGGGCTTGAGAAGTGCATGGCGGCGGAAAAGCTGGAATTCCCGCACGGAGTCGCGGGAATCGCGCTCAACCTTGAAGAAGAGAACGTGGGCGTGGTTCTGATGGGCCATGACCAGCTCGTCAAGGAAGGCGACGAAGTGCGGCGCACGGGCGAGATCATCCAGGTTCCGGTCGGCGACGCGATCATCGGGCGCGTAATCAACCCGCTCGGCGAGCCGCTGGACGGCAAGGGCGTCATTGCCACGCACGAAAAGCGGCCCATCGAAAAACGCGCGGACGGCGTCGTACAGCGCCAGCCGGTCAAGGAGCCGCTCCAAACGGGACTTAAGGCGATTGACTCAATGATCCCGATCGGCCGCGGCCAGCGCGAGCTGATAATCGGCGACCGCGGCACCGGCAAAACCGCGATCGCGGTGGACACGATTATCAACCAGCGCGACACCGACGTGCTTTGCATTTATGTCGCGATCGGCCAGAAAAGCTCGACCGTCGCGCGCGTCATCGACCGCTTCCAGAAGGAAGGCGCGATGGAGTACACCACGGTCGTCGTCGCGGGCGCGACCGACCCCGCGCCGCTGCAGTACATCGCGCCTTACGCGGGATGCGCGATGGGAGAGCACTTCTTGTACAACAACAAGCACGTTTTGGTTGTGTACGACGACCTGACCAAGCATGCACAGGCGTACCGCCAGCTTTCGCTGCTGTTGCGCCGTCCGCCGGGCCGCGAGGCGTATCCGGGCGACGTGTTCTATCTGCATTCGAGATTGCTGGAGCGGGCGATCAAGCTGAAGCGCGGCGGGAGTCTCACCGCGCTGCCGATTATCGAAACCCAGGCGGGCGACGTGTCCGCGTACATCCCCACGAACGTGATTTCGATTACCGACGGCCAGATTTATCTCGAATCGGATTTGTTCTACCAGGGCGTTCGCCCCGCCGTGAACGTCGGCCTGTCGGTATCCCGCGTCGGCGGAAATGCCCAAACCCGAATGATGAAGAAAGTCGCGGGCTCGTTGCGCCTCGACCTCGCGCAGTACCGCGAGCTTGCCGCGTTCGCGCAGTTCGGCAGCGAGTTGGACAAATCCACGCAGATGCAGCTCACCCGAGGCGAGCGAATGGTCGAGCTGCTCAAGCAGCCGCAGTATGCTCCAATCCCGGTCGAAGAACAGATTGCCGTGATATATTCCGGCACGGAGGGATACCTGGACGGATATCCCGTAAAGGACGTGCAGCGCTACGCCCAGGAGTTTGTGGCTTTTCTCAAGGACAAGCATCCGATTATTTTCCAAACCTTCAAGGAAGTGGCGGCTCTTGAAGGCGAGGATCGCAAGTTGACAGACCAGTTCGAAGATCGCGAGGAAGCCGCGGCCAAGGGGCAGTCGTCCGCGCACGCGGAGGCGGAGACGATTAAGTCCAAGATCAAGGAAAACAACGACTTAATCAAGAAAAAGATGGACGAGCTCTTTGCCGGTTTGGCCAAGGCTTGCAAGGAGTTCGCGGGAATATTCAAACCAAGCGAGGCGATGGCGGAGTAGCCGGAGCGGAAACCGTTTGAACGAGCGCACCATAAATCTGGAGGAAGTCGTCGGGCGTCAGGTTCTATTGATGCTGAAGCCGGACGCGTTCAGTCAGCTCAAAATCGAAGGGCTTAACAGCCCGAAATTCTACGCAACCGTTTCAGGTTACGACAGCTTCGGCGTTTGGGTAAAGGACGAGCGATACTGCATCACGCCCGCTTACGACTCTGAAGGCAATTTCATTCCTGCGACCGAGCGCCGTGAGGAGTGCCACGTTGCGCATATCCTCATCCAGTGGAGTTTCATACTTTCGATGATTTACATTCCCGGCAGGCAGGGCGTAACCGGCGTTCCGGATGACGAAGCGAGAATGGGATTCCTCGGCAGGCATTAGTAACCGGATATGGGCAACAATCTACGTGACATACGGCGCAGGATAAGGAGTGTCAAGAACACTCAACAAATCACGCGCGCGATGAAGATGGTCGCGGCAGCCAAGTTCCGTCGCGCCGAGGAAAAGGTCGAGCATGCGAAGCGATTCATGAGCCGCATCGACGCGATCCTGGAGCGGCTTTCGCCTGTGATGGGCCAGGTTGCGCATCCGTTCATCTCGTCGGGCGGCCAAACGGAAAACAACCGCGTGCTGTTGGTGTTGCTCACCAGCGACAAGGGGCTTTGCGGCAGCTTCAACTCAAACCTTGTGAAAAAGGCGCTGGAGCATGCCAACGGGCTTACGGCCGCGGGCCGCTCGGTGGAGCTGTTTGCGGTCGGCAAAAAGGGGCGCGACTTTTTCCGCCGCCGCGGCTTCAAAATCTGGCAATACGAGCAGAATCCGCGCCGCGGCCCGGGCTGGGGGATGGTGCGCACCATCGAGAGGCAAATCTCGGCCGCGTTCAAGGCGGGTGAATTCGCGGAGGTTCATGTGGTTTATTCGGACTTCGTGAACGTGACGAAACACATTCCAACCGCGGTGAAGCTGCTGCCCGTCGAGCCGCCGGATCCCAACACGGTTTCCGCGCCCGAGTTCGAAAACGTGATTCTCGAGCCGAAATCCGAAGAGCTTGTCAGGCATACGCTTGATCGCTATTTGGGAATCGAAATTCTTTGCGCGCTTCACGTCAACTACGCCAGCGAGAACGGCGCCAGAATGGTGGCAATGGACAACGCAACAACCGCCGCGGGCGACATGATCGACGCGCTTACGCTTGAATACAACAAGGCCCGCCAGGCCGCGATAACGAAGGAACTTCTCGACATCGTGGGCGGGGCGGAGGCAATGAAGGTATAGGTGCACAAACTATGAGTACGCAAGTTTCAACTGCATTCGCAACGGAGCAGTCCCGGCTCAAAAAAGGTCGGATCGCGCAGATAATCGGCCCGACGCTGGACGTCGAGTTTTCGGACGGCCACCTGCCGGAGATTTTCAACGCAATCGAAGTTTTTAATCCGGCCACCAACACGCTGATCGTCAGCGAGGTCGCGCAGCACCTCGGAAACAACATGGTGCGCGCGATATCGATGACGTCCACCGACGGGCTGGTCCGCGGTATGGAAGTAACCGACACAGGCAAGCCGATAGCGGTGCCTGTGGGCAAGAAGTGCCTGGGGCGCTTGATCGATGTGACTGGAAATCCGATAGACGAGCTTGGCGAAATCGCGGCCGATGAGTACTGGCCGATTCATCGCGAAGCGCCGATGCTCAAGGATCAGAATGTGGAAATTGAAGTTCTGGAAACCGGATTGAAGGTCGTGGATTTGCTGGCGCCTTATCTGAAGGGAGGAAAAATCGGGCTGTTCGGCGGCGCGGGAGTCGGCAAGACGGTTCTCATCCAGGAGCTGATCCGCAACATCGCGACCGAGCACAGCGGTTTTTCCGTTTTCGGCGGGGTGGGCGAGCGCACGCGCGAGGGCAACGACCTGTGGCGCGAGATGAAGGAATCCGGCGTAATCAAGAACACGGTCATGGTGTTCGGCCAAATGAACGAGCCGCCGGGAGCGCGGTTGCGCGTGGGGCTTTCCGCACTGACCATCGCGGAATACTTCCGCGACCGCGAAGGTCTGGACGTGCTTCTTTTCATTGACAACATTTTCCGTTTCGTCCAGGCGGGCAGCGAAGTTTCCGCGCTTCTCGGCAGGCTCCCCAGCGCGGTCGGCTACCAGCCGTCGCTCGCGACCGAAATGGGCGAGCTGCAGGAGCGCATCACTTCCACCAAGAACGGCTCGGTCACTTCGATACAGGCGATTTACGTGCCCGCCGACGACTATACCGATCCCGCTCCCGCGACGACGTTCGCTCATCTGGATGCGACTACCAACCTTTCGCGCCCCATCGCGGAGCTGGGAATTTATCCCGCGGTCGATCCGCTCGATTCCACGTCGCGAATTCTCGATCCCGCGGTGGTCGGTTTGGAGCATTACACGGTGGCGCGCACGACGCAGCAAATCCTGCAGCGGTTCAAAGACCTTCAGGACATCATCGCCATTCTGGGAATGGAAGAGCTTTCGGAAGACGACAAAATCGCGGTTGCGCGCGCGCGGCGCATCCAGCGCTTCCTCTCTCAACCGAACTTCGTGGCGGAGCAGTTCACGGGCAAGCCGGGACGCTACGTTCCTCTCAAGAAGACGGTCGAAAGCTTCCGCACGCTGATAGACGGCAAATGCGACCACATCCCGGAAAAATATTTCATGTACGTCGGCGACATTTCGGAGGTTTTCGAGCATTACGAAGAGGACAAGGCCAAGGGTCTGGTGTAAAGAATGAGCATCGGGCGCAACTTCAAGGTGGAAATACTGGAGCCGGACGGAAAGTACGTCGAGCTTGCGCCGGGCGACCGGTTCAGCGGGCTGGCGACCGACCTCGTTTTTCCCGCGCTGGACGGATTTGCAGGGATAAAGCCCGGCCACGCACAAATGCTGGCCGGAGTGGGCATCGGCGACTTGATGATTATCGAGGACCGGGCGGAGGGCGGGCCGCGCGTCCTGCACTTCGCGATCAGCGGCGGGCTTTTGGAAGTCGCGGACGGCGGCGACGTGACCGTTTACGCGGATTCGATCGAATACGCGGGCGCGATCGACTGCGAGCGCGCCCGAGAGTCCGAAGAGCGCGCGCGCAAGCGCCTGGAATCGAAGGAGAGCGGCACCGACGAGGAACGCGCGCGCGCGGCGCTTCTTCGCGCACTCAACCGCGAGGAGATCGCTAAGAAGTACGGGAGGCGGTAGGTTTGTCCCACCTCTGGATTCGGGGGGGAAAGACCCTCGAAGGTTCGGTCGAAGCCAGCGGCAGCAAAAACGCCGCGTTGCCCATCATCGCGGCATCTCTTCTTGTGCAGGGCAAGGTTTCTCTCTCGCGCATCCCCGACCTGACCGATATCCGCGTAATCTGCGAAATGATCGACGCTCTGGGCGCGAAGTCCTCGTATAACGCGGCCGAGCATACGCTTGAAATAGACGCATCGGGAGTATCCGGCGTCGAAGCCCCGTACGAGCTTGTCGAAAAGATGCGCGCCAGCTTTCTCGTTCTCGGGCCGCTCGTCGCGCGGTTCGGCGAGGCGCGTGTGCCCCTTCCGGGCGGATGCCGCATCGGCGTGCGCTCCGTGGATTCGCATTTGACCGCTCTCAAGGGGCTGGGGGTTGAAATCGAGCAGGACAAGGGCTTGATCGTCGCGAAAGGCAAACCCGCGTCCGGCGAGCTTTACCTTGAAATGCCGTCGGTCGGCGCAACCGAAAACGCGATAATGGCCGCGGTTCTGTCGGAGGGAAAAACGAAAGTTTACAACTGCGCGATGGAGCCGGAGATTTACGACCTCGCGGGGTTTCTCTCCGCCTGCGGCGCGCGGATTTCGGGCGCGGGCACGCGCGAAATCGAAATTGAAGGCGTCCGCTCGCTGCACTCCGCCGACTATACGATTATTCCGGACAGAATCGAAGCGGGCGCGCTGCTTATCGCGGGCGCGGCGACAGCGGGAAAAGTAACGGTGGCCGGAGCCGAGCCGGAACACTTGACGGCGCTGACCGATAAACTGATCGAAATCGGCTGCAACGTCGTTTTGACCAAGGATTCGATTTCCGTGGACGCGCCGGAAAAAATAGCGCCCACATCGGTGCGCACGCTCGTGTATCCCGGATTCCCTACCGATCTCCAGCCGCAGATGATGACGCTGCTGACCCGCGCATCGGGCGTATCAATCGTCACCGAAACGCTTTACGAAAATCGTTTCACCCATGTCGCGGAGCTGAACAGGATGGGCGCGCGAATCAAAACGCGCGGAAACACCGCCATAGTCGAGCCGATGGAAGGCTCGCTTTCCGGCGCGCCGGTCAAGGCGTACGACATACGCGGCGGCGCGGCGATGGTCATCGCCGGGCTTATGGCGTCGGGCGAGACTACGATTACCGGAGTGGGATTCATTGACCGCGGCCACGAACACATCGAGCGAAAGCTGGCCATGCTCGGTGCGGAAATAGAGAGAAGGGACGGCGACATGTACCTGGAATCCGGCGAGGAGAACGGCGCCTAGCCCAAAAGGGCCGTTCCAACACATTTAATAAATGCGCCGCGATATTTTTTATTGGAAGATTTTTTCTTCCCTGCGACAGTAAACCATTGCAGCCCGCAGCCGTTAAACCGCCTTGTGTTTGTGAACCAGGCGGAAAATCGGGCGTCTTACCGTTTTGTGTATACTTTGGCGCATCCGGGCCGCATCCATCGGAGGTACCAACCATGAGCAATCGTTTTGGGGCGTTTTCCGCCTTTTTTGCATTAATCGCAGTTTCGGCGTTCATTTTGGCGCCCGCGATTCCCGCACATGCCGACGGGATAATGATCCCCCCTGCGGAAATTCCCGTGCGCGACGCGTTCGCCATCCGCTACCACCGCGTCACTGTCGAAATATCCGACGGCCTCGTGCGAACCCGCGTGGACCAGGAATTCGAGAATCTGACCGGGCGCCGCATCGAAGCGGACTATGTTTTCCCCATTCCGCACGGCGCCACTCTGGAGAATTTCGCGATGTGGGTGGGCGGCGAGAAAATTTCCGGCAAGGTGCTGCCCGCAAGCGAGGCGCGCAAGATTTACGAGGACATCGTGCGCCAGCAGCGCGATCCGGCGCTTCTCGAATACATCGGAAACGACGCGTTCCGCGCGCGCGTATTTCCAATAGAGCCGGGCGAGAAAAAGCGCGTCGAGCTTTCGTACACGCAGATGATAAAGGCGGACAACGGGCTGTACGAGTACGTTTATCCGCTCAACACGGAAAAATTCAGCGCCCAGATGATCGACTCGGTTTCCGTCGCGTGCAAGATCGAAACGTCCGCGCCGCTGAAGACGATATACTCGCCGACGCACACGATCAGCGTGAACCGCCAGGACGACAAGCGGGCTACCGCCAGCTACGAAGCTTCGAACGTGCGCCCAGACGTGGACTTCGCGCTCTACTATTCGGTTGATTCGCGCGAAATCGGTGCGAGTCTTCTGGCTTACACCGAAGACAGCGGCGAGGACGGATTTTTCGTCGCGACGGTAACGCCGCGCGTCCAGTCTGAAAGCGCGAAGGTGATAGCGAAAAACTTCATCTTCGTTCTCGACAAGAGCGGAAGCATGCTGGACGACGACAAGATATCCCAGGCCAAAGACGCGCTGCGGTTCGTGCTGCGCAGCTTGAATCCCGGCGACCGATTCAACGTGATCGCATATTCCGACTCGCTTTGGGAGTGCTTCAAGAGCGGGATGAAAACGTGGGACAACAAGAGCCGCGACGAGGCGCTGGATTTCGTAAACCAGTTCGAAGCGGACGGAGGAACCAACATCAACGAGGCGCTCCTCCGCGCGCTGGAGATGCTCAAGGCAGAGGGCGGAAGCAAGCCATCCTACATCGTGTTTTTGACGGACGGACTGCCGACCGTGGGCGAGACCGATGAAAGCAGAATAATCTCGAACGTTAGTGCTGCGAACAAATCCAAGGCGCGGTTGTTCTCGTTCGGCGTCGGATACGATGTGAACACGCATCTTTTGGACAAGCTCACCGAGGCCAACCATGGCATGACGGAATACGTACGCCCGAACGAGGACATCGAGGTCAAAGTATCCAGCCTGTACGGCAAGATTTCCAGCCCCGTTCTTACCGACGTGACCATTTCGTTCGAGGGCGCGACCGTCCGTGAGCTTTATCCGCCCCAAATGCCCGATTTGTTCAAGGGCAACCAGATTATCCTGACGGGCAGGTTCAAGCCGGGCGCCGGAAGCGCGACGATTAAGCTTTCAGGAAAGGTTGACGGAAATGCAAAGAGTTTCAGCTTTCCGGTCAGCTTCGCCTCGCGCGCGTCTTACAATTTCGTGCCGCGCATCTGGGCGGGCCGCAAAATCGGCTATCTGACGGACGAAATACGACTACACGGAATCAACCAGGAGCTGATCGACGAAATAATCCGCCTGTCCAAGCGCTACGGAATAATCACGGAGTACACAAGCTTCCTGATTCGCGAAGACGACATGCTGTACGCTCCCGCGGAAGAGCAGTTGGAGCGCGCCTCAAAAGAAGCGCAGGACTTGGCGATGGACGTCTCCGGCGCCGGCGCGGTCGGCCAGTCGGCGACCAACCAAATGCTAAAAGGCCAGGCCGCGGGCGGCCAAGGCAACGCCGCCGCGCCGATGGCTTACTACAACGCGGAAGGCGACGAAGTGCAGGTGACCAACATCAAGTACGTAGGCGAGCAGACGTACTTCCTCAACAAAGGATACTGGACCGATTCACGGTTTGATCCCGACAAGATGCAAGTGACCGAAATCAAAGCATACAGCCAGGCATATTTCGACCTAATGGCGCAGTCGCATGAGCTCGGCAAGTACCTTTCGCTCGGCGAGCAGGTTATTCTGGTGTTGGCCGACGGTACGGCGCTTAAGGTGAGCACAGACGCCGGTCTGGAAACGCTTCCTCAAGACAAGCAGGAATATATCGGAAAGCAGATTGCGTCCGGAGGCGGCAACCGATCGGGAGGACTCAAAG